>DATEOV010000620.1:0-3898 GCA_035273645.1 Flavobacterium sp.
AGAAAACGCAGACAAAACATCTGTAACTCTAGAACGTATCGGTAGAATGCCAATGCCTATTGATTTATTGGTAGAATATACAGATGGTACTCAAGAGAGTTTCTACATCCCGTTACGCATGATGAGTTTCGAAAAAGAAAACCCAACTCCTGGTATTTCAAGAACCGTTCTAAACGATTGGGCTTGGGCGTATCCTACTTTTGAATTTAATATTTCAAAACCTAAGGCGACTATCAAGAAAATCACCATTGATGCAAGCGGGTTAATGGCAGATATAAAACAAGCTAACAATGTTTACGAACTGAAATAATTTTTGTTCACAAAGCATAAAAGGCTCTTTTAAAATGTAAACTTTTAAAAGAGCTTTTTTAGTTAAAATCATTGGGAGGTGCCACCATAAATAGAAGGGACCAACTCATCTACAACGGTGAGTCGGTCCCTTCTATTTATGCTGTCGGGCTATACGCGCTACTTCGGTAGCTTGCTGCTATCCCTCACCTGTGTTTAACAGCATTAGTATAAACTTAGAAATTTTATTGAATTTATGAATCTTTGCATAAGTATCTTCACAAAAAGTTAAAAAATCACCTATTCAGGTACCTCATTCAAATGTCTGATAATTTCAGAGATAAGTCCAGTCCATCCCGTTTGATGGTTAGCGCCTAAACCTTTACCGCTATCTCCATCAAAATACTCAAAAAACAAATGGTTTTTATTGAAAAGAGAATCTTCCTGAAACTTTTTGTATTCGCCATACATTGGAATTTTTTTATTGGCATCAGGCACAAATAGTGCTAATAATCTTTCGGCAACACCTTCGGCGGCTTCTTGTAAATTCATCAGTTGACCTGATTCGGTTGGAAATTCTACTTTGAAATCCTTACCATAATAGCTGTGGAATTTTTCCAATGAATCCAAAATCAAATAGTTCATCGGAAACCAAATTGGGCCTCTCCAATTGGAATTTCCTCCAAACATATCTCCGGTGGCTTCGGCTGGTGTATAATCTACTTGAATGGTTCCGCCTTCATGTTTGAATTTATATGGATGTTCTTTATGGTATTTGGACAAGGAGCGAACACCATAATCAGACAAAAATTCTTTTTCGTCAAACATACGCTTGAGAATCATTTTCATACGATGGCCTCTAAGTGTAGACAGCAAACGGGTTTCACCTTTCCCCGGGTTATACCAACTGGAAACCAAACCGGCTAAATCAGGACGATTTTTCAAGACCCATTCGACACGGCGTTTGAATATTGGTAATTTTTCCAGTAATTCTGGGGTTAAAACTTCGACTGCAAATAATGGAATTAACCCAACCATCGAACGGATTTTCAACGATTCGGCATCCCCATTTTCTTTATGGAGCATGTCATAATAAAACTGGTCCTCTTCATCCCAAAGGTTCAATTTATTGTCCCCCAAAGATTGCATGGCTCCCGAAATCTGAAGAAAGTGCTCAAAGAATTTTGATGCCATATCTTGATAAACGGGATTTTTTAGTGATATTTCACAGGCTATCCTCAGCATATTTAGGCAGTACATCGCCATCCATCCCGTGCCATCGGCCTGTTCGAGATGACCTCCAGTAGGCAAATCGGCGGAGCGGTCAAATACTCCAATATTATCCATTCCGAGGAAACCACCACCAAAGATGTTATTTCCGTTTTTATCTTTTAAGTTTACCCACCATGTAAAATTGAGCAGCAGTTTGTGAAAAATACGTTCCAAGAAAACAGTGTCTCCAACACCATTATTGGCAGCTTTATCGATTTCATATACTTTCCAAGTTGCCCAGGCATGAACGGGAGGATTGACATCCGAGAATGACCATTCATAAGCAGGAATTTGTCCATTGGGATGCATGTAATATTCCCTAAGAATAACCGATAATTGTCTTTTGGCAAAATCAGGATCCAATCTCGCCAAAGGCAAGGTATGGAATGCCAGATCCCATGCTGCAAACCAAGGATATTCCCATTTGTCTGGCATAGAGAGTATGTTGGACGTGTACATGTGTTTCCAGGCACTGTTGCGTCCCTCTTTTCTATTGGCATCAGGTCGAGGTGTTGATGGATCGCCTTTTAGCCATTCAAAAACATTATAGTAATACCATTGTTTGGTCCAAAGCATACCTGCGTAAGCTTGTCGCTGAATGGATTTTAATTTTTCGTCTTTTACTCCTTTTTGTATAGGCGCATAAAATTCGTCGGCTTCTTCGATCCTTTGTTTAAAAATAGTATCAAAATCTTCAAAGGGTTTATCTGGATTGGTGTTTGTAAAGCGAAGACGGTATTCTTTTTTGCCAAGTGGCGGAATGTAATCATCATAATGCACCGATGCTTTGGTACCAATGGCGTCTGGATTTATGCTAGTTCGTTTTTGATTGATGATATAATCGTTTATTCCATCTTTGGCATAAGTGGATTGAGCTGGCGATTTATATAATTTTTCAAAATTGGTTTTGTTGTCACAAAACAAAAGATCTTTTGCATTTTCTGCATACAAATTGAAGTGCCCCACCAATCGGTGATTAACTTCTATGTGAGATTTTTCAACTCCTATTAAAGTAGGCTTGTGTTTGTAATTTTCATATCCCCAACTCCAAGTATTTCTGAACCATATGGTTGGCAATACTGTAATGGGAGCCATTATTTTGGAACGATTTTCTACCGTTACCTTGATTAATATGTCTTGCTCATCAGCTTTGGCATATTCTATGGTGATATCGAAATATTCGTCTTTGTCAAAAACACCCGTGTCCAGTAATTCATATTCAGGTTCCAGACGACTACGCTTTTTACTTTCCTCTATTAATTTTTCATATGGGAAAACGGCGTGAGGATACTTATAAAGCATCTTTTGATAGGAATGGGTAGGAGTAGAATCTTGGTAAAAGTAAATTTCTTTGACATCCTCACCATGATTCGATTCGGAAGGGGTTAATCCAAAGAAGCGCTCTTTTAGGATTCGGTCTTTGTGGTTCCAAAAAGCAAAAGCTAAACAGATGTGTTGTTTGTTATCCGAAATACCCCCAATCCCTTCTTCGCCCCAGCGATACGCCTTGGAACGAGCCATGTCATGAGTAGTGCTTCCCCAAGCATAACCACTTTGGGAATAATCTTCCCTCACAGTACCCCATTGTCTTTCGGATAAATAGGGACCCCATTTTTTCCAGCCTTTGTTATCGGTTCTTAGCTGTAAACGCGCTTTTTCGGCATTGTTTTCTGGATCTCTTTCTGGCATACCCTTACTAATTTGTTTCTAGACGCAATTTAGACAAAACACGTATAAAAATGGGTATATAATTGGCAAAAATAAACTAGGATAATTAATGAAAAGTTATTTATGAATAGTTTTATTATTTTATTTACAGAATCGGACTAAAACGGGAATTTGTTTTGGTTTTATTTTAGCGGTTGTTGACAGTTGTCTTATTTTTATTGATTTTGTGGATCTTAAAAATGTTATATTTTCCTCTTAACAGGTTTTCATTTTTTTCGATGTTTTCTAATCGATCATGATTCAGCTTTTCTTGGGTATAAATTCTTTTATTCCAAACTGAAAAAATAAAAATTATAACCGAAGTATTAGAGTTCCGTTTGCATCTAATACTCCATTTATTAAATCACCCCTTTTTGTAAAAAACCAACCGTGAGATTCAACATTATTAAACTTCATTAATGTTCCAGTAATTAGAAGAAAAACTCCGATTATCAAGGACAATAAGTATGATAAGTTTAATATTTTCATTTGCTTATTTTGTTAAAGAGTAATGATAAAGTCCCGCTACCATAGCAGGCTTGGGCCTAAATTAGGCCTATTTTCGGATTTGCAAATCATCATAAATACAACACCAACTTTCCATTAAGTCAATTGTTTGAATCAGATGTTG
>DATEOV010000621.1:0-2704 GCA_035273645.1 Flavobacterium sp.
AAATTAAACTAAATCACTGATTGTTAATTTTGGAGCAACAGCATTAGTCTTTTTTAGTCACATGGAACCTGCTCTACACTATATCTTTGCTTTTTTAAAGAAAAAAAGCAAAGGATGCCGTTGCGATCAGGGCTAAAGATATAGATTTGGCATTTTTGAAATGATTTTCAATTAGAACTTGTTCAAGTTACTAAATATAAATGACAGCTTTTGGTTTCGAATAGAAGAAACCGAAATCTGTCATTCTATTTTTACTCAATCCTCCATTAGTTTTTTTGTGTTTTTTAGAATTCCCTCTGATAAATTGGTTAGCCAGATTAATTGTTCTATTACCAATTGAGCTTCCTGCATTTTTAAATTAAAAGCTTCCTCGTCAATTGGATTTCCCTCTTTTAGTTCGTTTTGACGAATATTTTTCAATTCAGTAAATCGATTGGCTAGTTCTTCATTAGTTATTTCATTAGAATCAAGAATGATTTTATTCTCTAAAAGAGCTATTGATTGGTCTAAGTTTTTAAGGACTTTTTCGACCACAATTGTAAGTGCCCTTGATGAAGGCGTGGTTTTGTGTGATTGAGTATAAGTCCCCAATGAAGCTGTCGATGAAAGTAAGGAATGATTGAGTTCCGTTAATTTATAGAGTAATAGAATATTTTTTTGTTTCGATTTTGGTTCCTGCGACATTCTTTGGAATGAAGCCATAAGGTTTCCAATTTCGATAAATGCATTTTTTCTTGCTAAACGATAAGAGGTAGTAACTTCTCCTTTTTTTGTATAAAAAATAAAAATTTCTTTCAAATAATCTCGATTCGCAATAATCGATTTTTGTAAATATTCTGGGGCTTTGATGTATTCCCATGAAGGCCATAAAAAATGATTGGCAAAGTAAGCTAACGTAGCTCCCGTTAAAGTGTCTGCTATTCTGAATTGAATAACATTTACAAAATCGGACGATAATATTCCATGTAAGAATACAATATACATAGTCACAAAAGTTGCGCTTACAGTATAATTGGTTTGAGTAAATGAAAAACCTAGTAACATACAAAATATAGCCAAAATGCTTAGTAAGAAGTGACTGGGTATTAAAGACAAAACACTGAATGCAATAATACCACCAATGACAGTGCCAATAGCACGCTGTATGGATCTCTGTTTAGTCAATCCATATCCAGGTCTCATAATAATGATAATAGTCAGTAAGATCCAGTATACATTTTGAAATGGCAGAAAAGTACCAACGATCCCTCCCAAAATAAGTGTAACTGTTAATCGCAAGGAATGTCTAAATATTGTAGATGAAAAACTTATGTTTTCAATAAATGTACTGAGAGGATAATATTGAGGGGTTAGAAATTTTTCTAAATCTTTATCTTTTCCTTTGAAATCATAGGTGTTGGATACAGATGTAAAAGCGCGTTCAATTACTTTAATTTTCTCGACTTGTTTCTCTGCATATTCGAGCATGGTTTTTAGCATTAAAACTCCCTCGGAAGCCTCTATTTTTCCCAACTCGTTTTCATACTCATTTATCGCGGTTTCAAGAGCTAATAAATGGTTAGATAATTTATGTTTTGGAATATAATTGGTTCTTTTTTCAATGTTTTGGGATAATTTTTTTAATGTTGATGCCAGATTATAGGCTAAATTTTGGTAAGTCTCCAATATTTTGGGATGCTTTTCAAATTTTTGATGCAATCGATTATGATCGAATGAAGTGGATAGTGCTAATTCTAATATTTCTACCAATGAAATAAACACAATGAGCATTTTTCGATTTTGATTGGAAGAAACTGCATTAATTTGTTTCCCAATAAGGACTCTTCGAATATTATGGTGAATGGTGTTGAGCTCAACTTGTAAATGCAATTGCTTTTCAAGAATTACTTTTCTGTCGGCAATGCTGTTCCATAAATCGCCTCTTAGCTTTAAGTATTTTGATGTTAATTTGATGCATTCAGCAACTTGCAATTCGGCGTAACGATATGGTCTTAAGTAATGAAATAGCAGCGAGATGATTAAATAAAATAAACCTCCGGCAAGTATTAATGCCGAATGTTGAAGCATTTCTAATCCAGTATGCAAATTAGAAAAGGATAATGATACTGATAATAAAGCAGAAAAGGACGTGAACGTAGCTCTTTGTCCATACACGGATAACATTGCCAAAATGAATACCAAGATGGAGAAAAAAGGATAAAAAATAAAGGGAATGGGATAGGTGAGATTGATTAATAAATTGACTCCTGCTATCAAAAAAGCAGTGACAATAATTCCGTTTATCTTATGCTTTAAACTACTTGGAATATCGCTTGGATAGGTCAAAAAAGCACCTAAAGCAATTGTGAAACCAATTTCAAAAAGACCAAAATAGGTAAATATCAAAACGGGAAGAACTGCTGATATAGTTGCTTTTAATGCATTTGTGAAATAAGTGCTATCAGTGAATTTTTCTATTTTGGTAATCATGGAATTTCATTTGATACAAAGATAAGTTATAAATGGCTTCGTAAGATTTTATATAAGCTATGAATACATTTGTACAAAAATATGCTAATTATCAAATGTAGATTATTCATTATCTATTTTTTTACTACTTTTGCCAACTTAATAAAGTGGATATTTTCCTTTATTTGCGCTAGATATTAATAAAAATAAATCAAATGATATTACCAATTATAGGGTATGGTGATCCTGTTTTAAG
>DATEOV010000622.1:0-6903 GCA_035273645.1 Flavobacterium sp.
AAATTAAAACCGAAATAAAAAGCAAATGAGCTATTAGAAAAGTGTTTTTTTTCATCAGAATAATACAATTACTTTATTAAGGAATGAATTAGTTCAATATATTGTTGTTTGGCTTCGTCTTGCGAAAGATGACTAATTTGAATCCAAGCATTAGTTTTGAATGCATTTCTTAAGTCGGAATTATCCATAACGGTAAACTTGGTTTTGTCAAATGTCGCATGCTTGTAAAAGGCATAAAGACGCAACTGGACATCTTGCGGTAAAGATGCTTGGGTCATAAAGGAAGCGATTTCAACTGCTTCCCGAAATTGTTTATCTAAATCTTTTTCACTCATTAAGATTTAATTGCAATTATAGTTTTTCCTCCAATTGCTTTTTGGTTAAGTACCACATTAATTGGAGTGCCTATTGGTAAAAATATATCTACTCTTGAACCAAATTTAATAAAACCAGCATCGGTACCTTGTACTACTTGCATTCCTTCTTGGGCGTAATTTACTATACGTCTAGCTAAAGCACCGGCAATTTGACGATACAAAATAGCTCCAAATGTTTTATTCTCAACAACAACTGTGGTTCTTTCATTTTCTTCACTTGCTTTTGGATGCCAAGCTACCAGAAATTTACCAGGATGGTATTTGCTGAATTTTACAATACCGCTTAGCGCATAACGCGTAACGTGAACGTTTATAGGAGACATAAAAATAGAAACTTGAATTCTTTTGTCTTTGAAATATTCAGTTTCAAATACCTCTTCTATTACAACAACTTTTCCGTCTACAGGAGCAATAATATGGTTCTCATTTATTTCTACTGTTCTTTTTGGATTTCTGAAAAATTGCAAAATGATGATTAATAGCAATAGAGCAGCTATTTCAAGGGTCATTTTAATCCATTCTGTTTGAATAAAACGATCTGATACTAAACAAACGATGGCTGTAAAAATAGTGCCGAATAAAATGCTTTGAGTTCCTTCTTTATGAAACATAACTTAAAATTTGATAAAATAAAAATATTATTGGTGCTACAAAGATAACACTATCTAGTCGATCTAGAATGCCTCCATGGCCAGGCATTATGTTTCCACTGTCTTTTTTTTCTGAAATTCGTTTGAATTTGGATTCAACTAAATCTCCAATTGTCCCGAAAATACCAACAATCAGGGCGATTATAATCCAAATGTAGGTGTTTTTTTCAGGTAGCATTAAAAAATATTTTGAGATAAAATAACTGGCAATTAATGCAAATCCAATTCCACCCAAAAAACCTTCGATGGTTTTTTTAGGGGAAATTCTTTCAAATAATTTATGTTTACCAAAAGTTTTACCGACTAAATAGGCAAAAGTATCATTGGTCCATATTAAAATGAAAATGCTTATTAGAATGTTTGGATTATAACCTTTTATTCCAAAAGGGATTTTTGTAATTATGATAAAGGGTAATACAATGTATCCGATTAGATAAGCAAATTTTGAAAAAGCATCCACTTTTAAATTTTTATTATCAAATAGAAATACGATGCATTTTAAGGAAACAATAAGTGATAAAAATAGTACTGCTAAATCAAAGTTTTTGCTGTAGCGCAATATATGAAAAATACCATCTATCTTAAGGGCTACGGCAATTTTATAAAAGAATAAGTAGAATACAATGGCAATTGCTATAGGGGCAATTTTGTTTAAGTGAACTAAATTGCAAAATTCCATTACGGCTATCAATAAAAAAACTCCAAATAGAATGAAAAAAGTTTCTATAGAGTATTGTATTGAAGCTATTAGTAATAATATGTAAATAGCTCCAGATATTGACCTTTTTAGTGTTTCATTCATTTTAAAGATCTTCTAAAAGCAATAAATATAAATTTTTGGCCGAGCTTCCGTATTGAGTGAAATCTTCCTCTTTTGCTTTTTCAAAATATTTTATTGTTGTAATATTTGTTGGGTATTCTGTCAAGTATTTTTTTCTGATTGCACTAAGGCCATCACTTTTCCCTTCAACTATCTGACTAGTATTGGCTAAAATAATGATATTTGCGGGTAAATCATTAGGTTTTTTTTGTTTGATTTGATTTGATGAAAATAAAATGGAACCTTCTTCGGCCACTAAATTTTCGCAACTTGATAATAAAAATTTGGGATTTATATTTTGACCGTAGACAAGCTTGTTTTCATCTAACAAAAAGTACAATTTTGGTTCATAGCATAGCGCTTCGCTTTCAAACCAATCGTTTTCTTCAAGTATATTTTCAAATTGTTCTTTTACTTCATTTAAGTTTTCACAGTATAAAAATTTACCCCCATTTTTTTTGAAATTATAGATAAACTGCTCATCCAAAGGGGAATTGATATCTGGATTTGGTCGGTCTGAATTGCCGCTTCTGGCTTCATCAGAAGACGGGTCGTTAGAACCAAATAATTTTTTAAAAAGATTCATAATTTGTTAATAATCGTTTTGTGTTACTTGAAAACGTTCAAAGATAAAAAAATCTTAATTCAAAACAGGGTTTTGAATTAAGATTTTAAATATTTGTGTATTTTATGTAATTACGATACTACTTCACCAAGGTTTTTGTCGAAAGTTCTTTTTCCAAAAATGGTCTCTAAATCGTCTTTGAAAATAACTTCTTTTTCGATTAAGATTGAAGCCAGTTGCTCTAGTTTATCTTTGTTTTCTTCTAGAATTGTTATCGCTCTTTGGTACTGACTTTCTATAAGATCTGAAATTTCTTTGTCAATTACTTTAGCAGTTTCATCAGAATAAGGTTTAGAAAAACTGTATTCACTTTGTCCGCTTGAATCGTAGTAAGTAACATTTCCAATTTTGTCATTTAACCCGTAAACGGTAACCATGGCACGAGCTTGTTTTGTAACTTTTTCTAAATCACTTAAAGCACCTGTTGATATTCTGTCGAAAGTTACTTTCTCTGCAGCTCTACCGCCCATAGTAGCACACATTTCGTCTAGCATTTGATCAGTACGAACAATTAGACGTTCTTCTGGAAGATACCAAGCAGCACCAAGACTTTGTCCACGAGGAACAATAGTTACTTTAATTAATGGTGCAGCGTGTTCAAGCATCCAGCTAACGGTAGCGTGTCCAGCTTCGTGAATAGCGATGGCTCTTTTTTCCTCTGGAGTGATGATTTTGTTTTTCTTTTCAAGTCCTCCTACAATACGATCTACTGCATCAAGGAAATCTTGCTTATCAACTGCTTCTTTATTGTTTCTAGCGGCAATTAATGCAGCTTCATTACAAACATTGGCAATATCAGCTCCAGAAAAACCTGGAGTTTGTTTGGCCAAAAAGTCGGTATCAAGTCCTTCGATTTTTTTCAAAGGAGCAAGGTGTACTTGAAAAATTTCAGCTCTTTCGCGAATGTCCGGTAAGTCAACAAAAATTTGTCTATCAAAACGTCCTGCACGCATTAAGGCTTTGTCCAAAACATCGGCTCTATTTGTTGCAGCCAAAACAATTACATTTGAATTGGTACCAAAACCATCCATTTCAGTCAATAATTGGTTTAATGTGTTTTCTCTTTCATCGTTTCCACCTGACATATTGCTTTTTCCTCTAGCTCTACCTACAGCATCGATTTCATCAATAAAAATAATGGCAGGAGATTTTTCTTTGGCTTGTTTAAAAAGATCACGTACTCTAGAAGCACCTACACCTACAAACATTTCAACGAAATCTGAACCAGATAAAGAGAAGAAAGGTACTTGAGCTTCACCAGCTACAGCTTTTGCTAATAATGTTTTACCAGTTCCTGGAGGTCCTACAAGTAGAGCTCCTTTTGGAATTTTACCTCCTAAATTGGTATATTTTTCAGGGTTTTTAAGAAATTCCACAATTTCTTGTATTTCTTCTTTTGCACCTTCTAAACCTGCTACATCTTTGAATGTAGTTTTGATGTCTGTTTTTTCATCAAAAAGTTTGGCTTTCGATTTTCCAATATTAAAAATTTGACCACCTCCGCCACCTGGACCACCGGACATTTTTCGCATAATAAAAATCCAAACTCCAATGATGATGATGATTGGCAGTAGGCTTACAAATAGATCAGTCCAGTTGCTTTTTTGTAAAAAATTAAAATCTTTTAATTTTCCCTCGGCAACTGCTTTTTCTAACTTGGTTTGAAAAATTTGATCATTACCAATGTCAAACGAATAATGAGGACCTTTGTTAGGTCTGTCTAGTACGTCTTTTGCTACTTTTTTATGTTCTGGATCATTTAAGGCTTGCGCATTTAAATAAACTTCAGCTTCATTTTTATTGTAAACAATTACTTTTTCGATTTGTCCTTTCTCTAAATAAGAATTAAATTTAGAAGAGGTTAATTGAGCAGGTTCTTGAAAGCTAGATCCACCAGTTACAAAACTTATTCCTAAAAAAATTAATAGTATTGCAGTGTAAACTAACCAAGGACTTACTTTAAATTTATTTGAATTTGGATTATTATCTTTAGCCATTAGAAGATTATTTCTTTAATATTTGTTTTCGATTTTAGTGATTTTGGCATCACCCCAAAGACTTTCAATGTTGTAGTATTCACGGATGTGTTTTTGGAATACATGTACTACGATGTGTACATAATCCATCAAAACCCATTCTGCTACATCAGAACCTTCAACATGCCAAGGTTTGTCTTTTAAATCTTTAGAAACTGTTTTTTGGATAGAATTGACAATGGCATTAACTTGAGTGTTTGAGTTACCATTGCATATTATGAAATAGTCGCAAACCGCGGTGTCTATTTCTCTTAAATCTAAAATATCGATATCACTTCCTTTTACTTCTTCTATTCCTTTTATAATGTTCGCCAATAGAACATCATTGTTTATAGTCTTTTTCGCCATTTAATTTTTTATATAAGTTTGTAAAGTTACCATTTTTTGTGATTAATTTTGAACCTTAACATAATATTAAATTATGTTTTACAAAAAAAAGTACACATGAAGCTAATCAAACTCGATGCCATAGATTCTACGAATGAATTTCTAAAAGGTTTATCGAACAAACAAGAGGTTCAAAATTTTACTGTTGTCACTGCTGAGAATCAATTGAAAGGGAAGGGGCAAATGGGAGCTAAGTGGGATTCTGAGTCTGGTAAAAACCTTATAATGAGTGTTTTGATTAAAGAATTTTTATTTGATAATGAGACGGTTTTTAACCTAAATGTAGTGGTTTCATTGGCTGTAATTAGGGCTTTAAAAATGTATAATATTCCTGAATTAAGTGTGAAATGGCCTAACGACATTATGTCAGCAAATAAGAAAATAGGTGGCATATTGATTGAGAATAGCATAAAAGGAACCGGAGCGATTACTTCGATTGTCGGACTTGGGTTGAATGTAAATCAAATGCAATTTGAAAATTTGCCAAGAGCGTCATCATTGGCATTGATTTGCAATTCCTTTTTTGATAAAGAAGAAATTCTATTGTTGTTAGTATCTGAAATGGAAAAAATGGTTGCAAATTACGATACAACAGCTTCTAATTTATGGGAAGAATATACCAATGAATTATTTAAAATAGGTATTCCAACAGCGTTTGCAGATGAAAATGAAAGCAATTTTATGGGGATTATAAAAGGGGTTTCTTCAATAGGTAAGCTTCAGATTCTTTTGGAAGATGACAGCATTTGTGAATACAATCTGAAAGAAGTGCAAATGTTGTACTAAGACGAGATCGTTCTTAAATACCAATAAAAAAGCCTTTTAGTTTTTAGCTAAAAGGCTTTTACACTTTATAGAAAGATATTAAAGTTTTGTCATATTGTTTGCCAAGGTCTCGATGAATTTCCCGATAGGACCTTTCACCATCATGGCCATCATGGCATTGAATTCGCCTTCAAAATCTAGTTTTACAGCACTAGATTGCTCAGTAACGGTATCGATGTTTGCTACTAAAGTAAAAGGAAGTTTGTCGCTTGCAGCACCCAAAACGATTTTGTTTGGAGCTACTTTTTCTTTCATCTTTAATTTGATTTCAGGCATTCCTTTTAATCCAAAAATAAAAGCATCTTCTCCAATAACTTCAAATTTTGCAATATTATCGGGCATTAATTTTTCGAAGTTTTTTACATCGCTTAATAAATCGAATAATTCTTGACTTGATTTTTCAACCGTAACTTTTGGACTTTCTAAGTTCATTATTTTATGTATTGTTTGTTATTTTGTTTTTAAAGGAATCTTATCTAAAATCAGAAAGTAACTATTTTAAACTTCCCAAGTAGATGGACTTACATTCCATTCTCTCAAAGTTTGTTCTTCTTTTTCTGTGATATACTTTTTGGCAACGGCTAAATTCAATAAATTTTGATAATTGCTCAAAGTGTATAAATCAATTTTAGCATTTTTGAAGTTCTGGTCTGCAACTTCAAAGCCATAAGTAAATATAGCTGCCATTCCTTTTATAACTGCTCCTGCTTCCCGTAAGCCTTCAACGGCAAGCAAACTACTGTTTCCAGTACTAATTAAATCTTCTATAATTACTACGCTTTGTCCTTTTTGTAAAAAACCTTCTACTTGGTTTTGACGCCCGTGTTTCTTCGGTTCTGGTCGAACATATACAAAAGGCAATCCCATACTTTCTGCAACTAGCATTCCAATACCAATTGCTCCAGTAGCTACACCAGCAATAACATCTGGCTTACCAAATTGTTTCTCGATGTTTTTAGAAAATTCGTCCCTAACATAATTTCTTATGGCTGGAAACGAGAGGATTAAACGATTATCGCAATATATAGGCGATTTCCATCCAGAAGCCCATGTAAAAGGATTTCCTGGATTCAATTTAATTGCATTTATTTGCAAAAGCAATTCGGCTGTTTTTTCGGCTGTATCTTTATTAAAAATCATAATACAAATGTATAAAGTTTTTGTTAACGACAAACCACTTTTT
>DATEOV010000623.1:0-2416 GCA_035273645.1 Flavobacterium sp.
CGCAGAAAAAACTCAAAAGCTTTGAATTCAAATCCTACAATAAACTCATTGTTACTGCCAATCCAGACTCCATTAATGGATCTATAGACTCCGTGTTTGTAACTAATTCGTATGAAACTTATCTAAAAAAACTGGATTCAACCGATTACAAATTCAAACAACTCATCAAGAAACAACATTTGTTTCAAACCGAGAAAGTATCAAAATATCAATATGACGGCAAAAGATTAAAAGAAACCATTTTAGGAACGAGAATGGCAGGATTCAAACAGCCAGTTTACGAAATACTAACTTTCAATCTTCAATCATACTCCATATATGATGCTAAATATGAGCTTTTTGAAACCAAATATAAAAGTCCAATTGCAAATGATGCCTTAAACGATTACAACTACAAACTGCTTGACACTGTATCCATAAGTGGTCGAAACACTTATATGGTTTACTTTAAAAACAAAAAAGAAAAAAGAGCCGCTGGTCTGGAAGGGATCTTGTACATCGATGAAATTAATTTTGCTGTTGCAAAAGCAATTATGCGTATCAAGGGAATACTGGACATTAGTGGGATTCATGAGTTTCAATTCATCCCAGAAAAATATTTATGGTTTCCCACCGCAACAAAATTTAAAATTGTAAAAGGAACCAATGATGATGATATAAAAATACTGGGAGGAACCATTCAATTTGACGGTGACATTAAAGAAGACTTAACCCCTAGAAAAAGAGTAGAATCCGATTATATCTATCTGCTCTCCCAAACTACAAATTTTGACATTCAATACTCCACTCCTGTAGCAATTAAAAAACCAATAGTTCAAGTTGAGATTAAAGAGGATGCCATAAAAAAACCAGAAAGCTTTTGGGTCGAATACCGAAAAGACAGTTTGGACAGCCGAAGTGAGAAAACCTATTTGTCATTAGATAGTATTTCGATAAAAAAAAGAATTGAAAGCAGACTGAATTTTGGTCGTAAAATCTTAACTGGATATCTCCCTTTTAAACTTTGGGATTTTGATTTGCGAAAAATAGTAAGCTACAATAATTATGAAGGATTGCGATTGGGAGTTGGCGGTATAACTAATAATTTTTTTTCCAAAAAATACAGAATCGAAGGCTACGCTGCCTATGGTCTTAGGGATTATAATTTCAAGTATAATTTAGGAATTGGCGCCAGAGTTGATAAATTCTCCAATACTTGGGTTGGAATAAGCTATACCGATGACCTCAGAGACATCGCAAGTACCGACTATGTTGTCGAAAAAAGAGCATTCAAAATCTATGATCCACGATCTATCAATTTCAACACTTTTTATAGATATGAGCTTTGGAGAATTGCATTAGAATCCAAAATCATTCCAAAAGTAGAAAGTGTTTTTGCACTTGCCAATACTTTTGTAACACCCCAATTCGAGTATACTTACAACCTGAATGGTAAGTCCTACAACACTTACACGATGACTACGGCAACCATATCTTTAAAATGGAGTCCTTACAGTAATTATATGCAAACTCCAACAGGAAGAATTGAAACCGAAAAAAGGTTTCCAAAGTTTACTTTTCAGCTGACTCAATCACTTCCCGATGTTTTGAATAATGATTTTACTTATACCAAAATTGACTTCAAAGCCGATTATCAAATCAAGCATTTAAATGGTCAGCGAACTTTTTTATTATTTGAAGCTGGACGAGCCTTTGGCGATTTACCACTCCCTCAATTATACAGCAACTCACCAAATAATTTAAACAAAGAAACGATTTTTGAAAGAATTACGTTTGCAGGTAGAAACAGTTTCGAAACCATGTATTTCAATGAATTTTTCTCAAGTGAATACATGTCTTTTCAGTTTAAACATGGTTTTAACAGAATTTATATTTTTAATAAACTAAAGCCTTCTCTTGATTTTGTAACGAGAATGGCTTGGGGAAACATGAAAAATCCAGAAAATCATATTGGTCTTGACTTTAAAACCTTGAACGAGGGATTCTTTGAATCTGGTATTGAGCTCAATAAAATATTTAATGGATTTGGACTTGGTGGATACTATCGCTATGGTCCTAATCATCTAAGTGATGTCAAAGACAATATTGCTGTAAAACTAACTTTTGTTCTTGACTTGGGGATTTAATTCAGAATCATCGCCTAATTCCTTATAAACAAAGTCGAAACCCAATTTCCAAAATCTCTTTTTGGACTGACCACTCACGACCTATCATTACATATTATCTGCAAAAAAGGCTACATAATTATTAAAAAACACATGATTTTTTGCCTCAAAACGTCAAAATCATCAACTAACTAAAGTTTGGCATCAAATTTGCTTCGCCATAAAGCAAATTACATCGATAAAATACACAATTGCAATTAAAATATAATCTTTTACCTATAAAATAGATTTTTTTGATTAAATATAAAACA
>DATEOV010000624.1:0-4462 GCA_035273645.1 Flavobacterium sp.
GGAAGAAAAATGGTCTGTGGAGCGCATCAATAAAGAAATGAAATTACTGGACCGAAAACCATTATATCCAAGATTTGCAGTTTTGTTTTTGGTGGCGCTAGCAGGAGCTTCATTTTGTAGATTATTCGGTGGGGGATTAATAGAAATGATTCTTTGCTTTTTCGGAAGTTTCTTAGGGCTTTTTGTGAGACAGGAAACCATGAAACTCAAATTCAATTTTTATGTGTGCATTTTCTTTGCAGCTTTAACCTCTTCATTCTTGGTAGGACTCTATTCGTTTCTGAATCCCGAAGGAGAATTTATACATGCTTTATCCACTTCGGTGTTGTTTTTAATTCCTGGAGTGCCTATGATTAATTCCTTCTCGGACTTGATCGACGGAAACATATTAAACGGAACCACCAGAGGTGTAAATGTTTTGGTCATCGCTTTTGCCATTGCATTGGGATTGATGGTTTCATTATTAATCTTTAATTTACACTAAAATGGATTTTGCATTATTAGAAAAAGGAATATGGTTGGGTTGTGCAGGTATTGGTTTTGCCGTGCTTTTCAATGTGCCTCGCCGTACTTTAGGAGTTATATACATCATCGCTGCACTGGGTGGATTGCTCAAATTTTATTTAATATCACTCGAAATAGGATTGGTTTTTGCGGCTTTATGCGGGGCGAGCCTTATCGGTTTTTCTAGTGTATTGGCGGCACACTATCGCAAAGCACCACCAATGACCTTTGCGCTTCCGGCATTAATACCTATGATACCAGGATTTTTTGCCTACAAAGCCATGGTAGGAGTAATGAAATTAACTGCCGAACAAGATCCGGATGTCTATACCAAACTCTTTTTTGAAACGGTAAAGAACGGTCTTTCGGCTTGTTTTATCATCTTGGCTTTGGCCGCAGGGGTTGCCATCCCGTTGCTTATTACCCGCAAGGAAACCGTGAAACGAATCAAAGCTGATAAAGTTTTAGAAAAACAACTCGAAAACTTAGAAGAAGAAAATTAAAATAAACCTTTTGTAAACCTAAAAACGCCAGTCAAAAGATTGGCTTTTTTTTTAGCTTAAAAAGTTCCTAAAACGTCAAATTTGGGGTTGTTGACGTCAAATTTGACTTCATGAGCCTCATTTTTGACGTTCGTGACGTCAAAAATGAGGCTATATAGCTCCATATTTTACCTTCGAGACACCAAATTTGGCGTCGATAAGTCCATACATGACGTCAACAATTCCAAATTTGACGTTTTTGAGCTAATTGTCTAACTTTGAGCAGCAGTTTTAAATTATTACGCCATGGATCGTATTACGCCACAACAACGTTCCAAAATCATGAGTGCCATTCGCAGCACCAATACAAAAGATGAGGTGCGATTGGCTAAAGCTTTATGGCATCTCGGCTACCGTTACCGCAAAAACAATCGAACCGTTTTTGGCACACCAGATTTGACCTTCAAAAAACTTAAAATCGCCATATTTGTAGACGGCGAATTCTTCCACGGTAAAGACTGGGAAAGCCAAAAAGATCGTATCAAAACCAATACTGAGTTTTGGCAAAATAAAATAGAAAGAAACCGTCAGCGTGATGTTGAGGTCAATAATTATCTCGTATCGCAACATTGGAAAGTAATTCGTTTTTGGAGCCACGAAATAGAAAAAAAGCTAGAAGATTGTGTTGCCATAATCGAACAAGAAATCGCTTTACTACAAAAATAATGTTATCTTTTTTCATTATAAAAACACTTCCGCCTTTAAACCAAAAAATAACTTTTTTCTTTCATAATGTTTTGCTAAAACGAGGTTGTTTTAGGAATTAATTTTTAACTTTGAGATTATAAGCATTAAAAATCAATAAAAAAATTACATATGAAAGTACAAATCAACACAGACAAGAATATTGAAGGAAGCGAAAGATTAGAATCTTATTTTTCTAGTGAAATCACAAGAGTATTATCCCGTTTTGATGAAAAGGTAACTCGCATAGAAGTGCATTTTGGTGACGAAAACAGCGCAAAATCAGGTTTTGGCGATAAGCGTTGTCTTATAGAAGCGCGTCCAGCAAATATGCAGCCAATTGCCGTTACAGAACACGCCGATTCTATCGAAAAAGCATTCAACGGAGCTTTGGATAAAATCAAAAAGGTGCTCAACACCACCTTCGATAAACAAAAAGTGCATTAAGCAAATTATCAATTATATATAAAAAGAGGCTGTCTATTTGGACAGCCTCTTTTGTTTTGTGTTGAGGTTTGTTATTCCTCAAATAGCATCGTAGCCAGACGATCGTCTCTTTGGTACACATCGTCATAAAAATGGATTACACCTTCGTCATCCACCCATGCAGTAAAATAGCCAATGTAAACCGGAATTTTGTTTTTTAGGGTGTACCATGATTCTTTGCCTTTATGCATGGCGGCGTTAATCTTTTCGGGAGTCCAGTTTTTATCACCTTTTAGTATTTCATTAGCTAATTCCACAGGTTTGGCAACTCTTATGCAGCCGTGGCTAAAAGCTCTTTTTTCCTCGTTAAATAAACCTTTTGAAGGTGTGTCGTGCAAGTAAATAGAGTTCGAATTGGGGAACAAAAACTTCACTAACCCCAATGAATTTTTAGGTCCAGGTTTTTGTCTAACAGTACCATTGTTCCATTCCATATTGTGTTGGGCAAGATAGTTTGGGTTTTTGGCCATACCGGGTTTGATTTCTTTTGTGATAATGCTGGTGGGAACATTCCAATAGGGACTAAAAACAATGTAACGCATGTCGGCACTAAAAATTACGGTTTTATTCATGTCTTTCCCCACAACCACATTGGAAGTCAAAACAGGTTTTCCTTCCTTGAAAAAAGTCAATCGATAGGACGGGATATTCACCACAATTAATTCCTTGGATTTAGCAACATCAACATCTATCCATCGACAGCGTTCCATATTGACCATAATGGTTTTGATGCGGTTTTCTATTGGGATATTTAATGAGGCTATGGTTTTTGGAGTAATCGTTTGGTTCTCTTTTATGCCATTTCGTTTTTGGTATTTTAGAATTCCAACGGCAAGTGTGTCATCGTATAAATTACTTTTTGAGTCGGTTGAAATGTCTTCAAGTATAAACAGGCGTTGTCTAATTTGGGCGATAGTTTGAGAAGAATCTCCAGGCTTCAAGGAAGTACGACTGGAATCCATTTCTATCGGGTTCCAAGTATTATTTTTTTGAATCTTTCTGTATTTATGGAGTACTTCTTTGAGGCTGTAATACTCATTCAATACTTCTTTTTCATTTTTGTTAATTAACGAAGGATTGGCAATTATTGAATCCAAATAATTAACGTAGGATTGTTTTTTTCGAGGTAAATACCAACCCAATTCGGCTGTTTTTTTAGCATCCAATCCTTTTAAAACGGTATTGACATAAAAGAAATAAAGAGAGGAAATCAATAATTCATTATCGATAGTGCCACTTTGTTTTTCTGTAGTATTTTGGAAAAGAACATCAAGTTTTTCTTTGTATGGAATAGTGGTCTTAATTCCCTCTTCTTCCATATCATTCAATTTATTATACAACAAGTGGCTAACTTCCAGCATACCTTTGGTGTCAAACCAAACATATTGATAATTCCTTTTTTGGTACAATTCGGTTGTTTCTTCTTGGTATTTTTGAAGTTTCGGATATTTTGTAAAAAAGGAGCTAACCAAGGTACTGTCAAATGGAGGCAGGCTCTTTACTTTTAAGGAATCTTTAATGGTAATTGTTGGTTTTGGATTTTCATCGGTTGTTTTTTTGCAGGAAATAGAAGAAAACGAAAAGCCAAAAGAAAATAAGATAAGGAACAAAAGAGATTTTCTCATAAGGGAGTATTTATTTGAGACAACCATAAATGTATAAAAAAAATGCCTTAAAGAAATGAACTTTAAGGCAATTTTTAGGTGGTAGGTTGGTAATTTCTTTTAAAATTGGAATGCTGCTCCTATTTGAAAATTTTGATTTTTAGCATCGACATTATCGAAAGTGTCATTCAGACCTGTGATGTATCTAGCATTTATAGACAATCCAAGAGGTAGGTTAAGAGACGTTCCAAAAGCCCATGAAGGTACAAAACTGTTTACATCATCAAACAAGTCGTCAACATTGTCTGAAACTACAAATCCAAATTGTGGTCCTGTTTCAAAACTTAATAATTTAACAACATATACTTTTGCTAAAACAGGTACAGTAAGGTAATCTATCTTTGTGTCTCCAAAAGCATCAGTCGAAAAACCTTCTTGTGAGTATTGTAATTCAGGTTGTATAAAAAGCAAGCTTTTTACCATTGGGATTTCTCTGTAAACACCAACATAAAGTCCTGTTTTGGCATCTGTATTCAAACCACTTACGTTAATGTCTGAAATGTTGGCCCCTGCTCTAACTCCCCAAGCTTGTGCTGAAGCTGCATTAGATACTAATACTATGAAAGCACTTAACAGTAAAAT
>DATEOV010000625.1:0-2409 GCA_035273645.1 Flavobacterium sp.
TTCTGTAGGAGGTTATAGAGCCTCTATGTACAATGCATTACCTTTAGAAAGTGTTCAGGTTCTTGTTGATGTAATGAAAGCCTTAGAAACAGAAATTTAATAATTTAAATATTCTATCTGGATTTTATAATTCTAAACTAGAATTGAAAGATTAACTGATTACTTAAATCTTTCAATTTTTAAATCATTAAATTTTATTTTCAAGTTCTTTCATTACATCAACAAGAACTTTTACACTTTCCAAAGGAAGCGCATTGTACATTGATGCTCTGTAACCTCCAACTGAACGGTGTCCTGGTAATCCTGAAATTCCAGCTTCTTTCCACATCTCATCAAATTTAGCAGCATGTGACTCATCATTCAATAAAAAGGTTGCATTCATATTAGAACGGTCTTCAACTGCTGCCGTTCCGCTGAATAATGGGTTTCTGTCTATCTCTGCATAAAGTAATGCTGCTTTGGCATCATTTATTTTTTCGATAGCCTCAATTCCTCCTAGTTTTTTTAACCATTGTAAAGTCAATAAAGATGCATACACTGGAAAAACTGGTGGTGTATTATACATACTGTCTGCTTTGATATGTTTCTCATAATCGAGCATACTTGGTATAGCACGTCCTGTTTTGCCAAGAATTTCTTCTTTGATAACAACCAAAGTCGTACCAGCAGGTCCCATATTTTTTTGTGCACCCGCATAAATGATGTCGAATTTTGAAAAATCCAATTTTCTTGAAAAAATATCTGAACTCATATCACAAACAATAGGCAAGTCTGTTGATGGAAATTCCTTCATTTGAGTTCCAAAAATAGTGTTATTGCTCGTGCAGTGGAAATAATCTGCATCGGCAGGTATAGTGTACCCTTTTGGGATATGATTGTAATTTTGTTCTTTTGAAGAAGCTACAACAATAGTTTCACCAAAGAATTTTGCTTCTTTTATTGCTCCAGAAGCCCAAGTCCCAGTGTCTAAATAAGCTGCTTTACCATTTTCTTTCATTAAGTTATAAGGAACCATCAAGAATTCCAAACTTGCTCCTCCTCCAAGGAATATAGCCTGATATCCTTTTCCTTTTAAATCCAAAAGCTCCAAAACTAGAGCTCTTGCTTCTTCCATTACGGCAACAAAATCTTTACTACGATGCGAAATTTCCAAAAGGGATAAACCAGAATCATTAAAATTTAAGATTGCTTGAGCTGATTTTTCAAAAACTTCTTGTGGTAAAATACAAGGTCCTGCGCTGTAGTTGTGTTTTTTCATGATGTAGTTGGTAGTTACTATTTATTATTATTTGTTTCAATTAACTATTTTAAGAAATCATCATTTTTTTGATTGGCAATCATGAGAATTTCAAGCTCTAGTTTTTGTTTAAATTTTCGAAATACAAATTTCGGGAATAAGGGCTGAAAAACCGTTAAATAATTCGCAATAATATAAAAACATTAAATTTATATTATTGACAAAAACGATATAGTATCAACGTTGTCTGCGTAATCCCATAAATTTGGTTTTTGCGTAGAACCAAATTTAATACTGCTTTTCACAAGATCATTGCTCACAATACACTGAATTTGATCACTTTCGTTTTTCAATCGTTTCTGTAAATCATCAAGATTTTCATAGTACTCATAAAAGACGCTCGTAATTGGCGAACCATAACTCGAATCTTCTTTTATTGTCAAGAATCCATTGTCCAGTAATTTAAAATTACTCATCAAGAAGACCGCTTTATTGTAGTCGTAATTATTTGCGTATTTCTCATAATGAATAACATCTTGGTATTCAAAAATGGCTTCAAAAAAAGAATCAAAGGAATAGCCTTTTGGAACAAAGAGTTTAGAAACATTTCGACATCCTAAACCAAAATATCTAAAAATATCCTCGCCAAGAGCAGCTAATTCCTCTTTGGTTTCTTTACCATTCAAAACCGCAATTGAGTTTCTATTTTTTCTTATGATGGAAGGTTTTTCTTTAAAATAGTATTCAAAATAACGAGCTGTATTATTGCTCCCGGTAGCAATTACTGCATCAAACCCCTCAAGCTTACCTTCTACGAATGTGATTTTATTTTTAAATCCAGATTCAGAATCGATAAGATAATTAGCTAAAAAAGGCAAAAGATGCTGGTCATTAGAAGAAGTTTTTACTAAAACATCATGCCCAGTAATCAAAACTGATAAGAAATCATGAAATCCAACCAAAGGAATATTACCTGCCAATATTAGGGCAACTTTTTTTGGCGCTACCTTACTAAAATCGTAAGCAGAAAGCCATTTATCCAAATTATCTTCGGTTAATGCCTCTGCCCAAGATTGTATTGAAAAATATACTTGTTCTGGGGTGTACCAACCATTATGCGATTGTGAAAGTTGAATTAAATCGATGAATTTTTCAAAAAATAAATCATTACC
>DATEOV010000626.1:0-10226 GCA_035273645.1 Flavobacterium sp.
AAGAAGGAAAAATTATTTTATCTGATGTTAATCTGGAAGTCAATCATGGCGAATTTTTATACATCATTGGAAAAACGGGTTCTGGAAAGAGTAGTTTATTAAAAACATTATATGCCGATTTGCCATTATTAGAAGGCGAAGGCAAGATCGTAGAATTTGATTTGGCTACCTTAAAAGAAAATGACATTCCGTTTTTGAGAAGAAAAATTGGTATTGTTTTTCAAGATTTTAAATTGTTGCCAGACCGTACAGTAAAAGACAATATGCTTTTTGTTTTAAAAGCAACTGGATGGGAAGATAAAGCAGAAATGGATGCAAAAATTGACGATGTACTTGACAAAGTAAACATGAAAGATTTTGCCAATAAAATGCCTCACCAACTTTCTGGAGGTGAACAACAACGAATTGCAATTGCACGAGCTTTGTTGAACGACCCTGAATTTATTCTTGCCGATGAGCCAACAGGTAATTTAGATCCACAAACAAGTGCAGAAGTTCTTGATGTATTAAAGAAAATCAATGCCAACGGCAAAACAGTCATTATGGCAACCCACGATTATGCCTTATTGATGAAATTCCCTAGTAAAACCTTAAAATGTGAGGATGCTACCATTTTTGAGGTGGTGCAAAGAACGGTGTAATGCTGTTTTATTTCAAAACAAATTTTATTCATTCTACCTAATCAATATTCATTGAGACAGAATACAATAGTCATTTCAGGCATTAATATGGTTGAGGGAGGTATTTTTACCATACTTGACAATTGCCTTCAAAAAATGGCTGTTTATTCTCAAAAAAATGAAGTAAAAGTCATTGCATTAGTTCATGATAAATCAAATTTCAATTATCCAAACATAGAATACATTGAATTTCGAAAAGCCAAAAGTTCTTGGTTTTTACGCCTGTATTACGAATATTTTTATTTCAAAAAGCTTTCTGTAAAAATCAATCCTGATGTTTGGTTGTCATTACATGATATAAGTCCAAATGTGGTTGCAAATAAACGTTTTGTTTATTGTCATCATCCGACTGTTTTTTATAAATCAACATTTAAAGACTGGAAATTTGATTATAAAATAGGTGTCTTTTCACTATTATATAAATATCTATATCAAATAAACATTGCCAAAAACAAGGCCGTTTTTGTCCAGCAGAATTGGATAAAAAAGGAATTTGAATCTCTATTTAATATAAAAAATGTTATTGTCAGCAAACCTGAATACGTTGAAAAAATAACAACCGAAACATTAGAATTGGATAAAGAAAAAATTCATTTTTTGTTTCCAAGTTTCCCCAGGACTTTTAAAAATTTCGAAATATTATTCGATGCCGTTCAATTACTGGACAAATCCATCAAGGATAAGGCTACCTTTCATTTTACAACTATTAAAAATAATCCGAACAAATACGCCAAATATTTATTCAACAAATACAACAATCAAGAAGAAATATACTTTTGGGACACTTTAAACAGAGATGAATTATTGAAACTTTACAATTCAATAGATTGTTTAATTTTTCCTTCAAAACTAGAAACTTGGGGACTGCCTATCAGCGAAGCAAAAGCATTTAAAAAACCAATGCTTTTGACCAATTTGCCTTATGCAAAAGAAGCTGTTGGCTATTATGATTCCGTGAGTTTTTTTGATGTTAATTCTCCCGCAGAATTAGCTTCATTAATTACTAAATTTGTAAACACAACGATTGTTTATCAAGGTAACAAAGGTGAAATTGAAGCAGAAAATCAATTAAACAATTGGTTTGAATTATTTGATTTCATTTTAAAAGACTAATAACAAATGGCTTTTTTTTCAATAATCATACCGCTGTATAACAAAGAAAGACATATTGAAAATGCCATACAAAGCATTTTAAAACAAACCGTTTCCGATTATGAAATTATAATAATCAACGATGGTTCTACAGATAAAAGCAAAGAAATAATATCAAAATATGATTCTGAAAAAATCAGAATTATTGATCATCCAAAAAACAAAGGATTGTCTGCTACCAGAAATACAGGAATAAAAAATGCAATTTCCAATTATATAACATTTCTTGACGCAGATGATTTATGGAAACCAAACTATTTACAAACCATAAAAAATTTAATTTCTTCTTATTCTGAAGCCCATATTTTTGCAACCAACTATGATGAAGTTTATCCTAAAACTACCCATAAACCACATAATGGTTCTGAGGACTTGCCTGAGAACTTCAATGGTTTGATTGATTTTTTCAAAATAAATTTAAAACAAGGCATTTACACTCCGAGCAGTGTATGCTGGCATAAATCTGTTTTTGAAACTATTGGATATTATGATGAGAAAATTACTTTTTCCGAAGATTTGGATTTCAACATTAGAGCCAATTTAAAATTCAAATTAGCCTACAGCACTAGTATTGAAATGAGTTACTTCATGGAAACAGACAATCAAATTACCAGAAGCTCTATTCTCAATAAAACTTTGCCTGATTATGACCAATATGAAAAATATTGTTCAACCGTTCCTTACTTAAAAAAATATTTAGACTTTGAAAGATATGTTCTGGCAAAACATTTAAAAATGGATGGGGATACAACTAAATACAAAAAAATAGTGAACAGAATAGACTTCAAAAACCTAAATTACAAACAGGTCATTTTGCTTAAATCGCCTTATTTCATATTGCATTTTATTAAGACAACAAAAGATTTTTTAATACGAAAAGGGATTAAATTGACGAGCTATTAGAATTAACTTCATCAACAAACTGATCATAATCACGCATATAATCATCTTCATTATAAACATCAGAAGCCAAAACCAAACAAACAGCTCCAGAAGAAAAATTCTCAAGTTCTCTCCAAATATATTTATTTATCAAAAGTCCTTTATCTGGTTTATTTAAGGTTAATATTTGTTTTACGGCACCATTTTTTAAAACCACATCAAAACTTCCTGACAAAGGAATTAATAATTCCAACTGCTCTTTATGTGCATGACCTCCACGTTTTGAATTACTTGGAATGTCAAATAAATAATATACCCTTTTTATGGAAAATGGAATGCAATCTCCTTCTATAACGGCTATATTCCCTCGATAATCTTCAATTTTAGGTATCTCAATAATTTGTACATTCATTGTTCTGCGATATTTTTATCAGATAAATTTTCAAATCCCATTAATTCAAGCCATTTTTTCCCGATTACATCTATAGAAAATCGTTCTATATTTTTCATCGTATTCTTTTTGCAATAACGATACAATTCTTTGTCTTCAACAAATAAATTCAAAGCTTCTATCAGTTTCTCTATCTTTTGATTTTCTACCAAAATTCCATTTTCTTTATCTACAATAATTTCATTCGGCCCCGCAAAACAATCAAATGCAATCACTGGAGTTTCCGCAGATAACGACTCTACTAAAACATTAGAAAAACCTTCATTTTTACTGGTTAAAACTAAATAATGAGCATTTTTATAATAAGGAAATGGATTGGAAATATAGCCTTTAAACTCAACTAAACTTTCGATACCTAACTTTTGAGCTAATTTAATATAGGTTCCTTTTTTTTCCCCTTCTCCCAAAATAACAAGTTTAATTTTTCTTTCAGGTAAAATAGATTTTGAATACGCCAAAATCAATTTATCAAATTGCTTGATTGTGTCATTCATTCTGCCTACGGCTAAAATATAATTTGGACAATCAACCTTAAACTGATTTTTCAAATCAATTGCAGATCGTAAATCAATTGGGTTATAAATAAAATCAACACTTCTGACTGTTTTTTTATTCTGTATTTCTTCTTTTACAGCCTTGGAAACTGCAACTATGTTTCTGTTTTTATATATCAAATTGGACAAAAACTTAGCTTTAGGGAAATAAAAATCCAAAACACCACTATGAACCGTATAATATGTATTCTTAGGGTAAATATCTTTGGAAATCAATAACTCCAATATAAAATTAGTTCGCTGTCTAAAATCAATTACAAAATCGAAATCATTGTTTTTAATAAACTTTCTAAAAACAAAAAAACGCTTCAACTTTCGAGTAATAAAAAAGGAATGAGGATTAACTTCCCCTAGATTTAATAATGAACCTGAATATTTGTATGTGACTAAATCGCAAAAAATGCAATTCAAAACTTCCATTCCGGCATTTTCAAAATAAACAGATAATAAAGAATGTACTTTTTCAGCACCACCATTAGTCAAAGAGTCGCCTATTAATGCAATTTTATACTTCCGACTTGGATTTATCATTCTTGATTCATTATTTTCGTAACAAATATAGACAATAATGAGGATTTTATTGGTAGGCGAATACAGTCGATTTCACAATTCGTTAAAAGAAGGACTCTTGCAACTCGGGCATGATGTGATTCTTATAGGCGACAATGATTTCAAAAATTATCCTGTAGATGTTTCCATATATGCCAAGTTTTTGAGAAATAATTTCGTTTTGAATGCATTCCGACAAATTATTTACAGAATCGTTAAATTCGACATTGCCCAATTTGAGTTAGCCGCTCGGTTCTTCATTAACAGAAGAGCTGCAACAGGTTTTGATATCGTTCAACTAGTCAATGAATACCCATTGCAATCGACCATTTATTTTGAAAAAAAGATGCTACATTACATCTTCAAAAACAACAAAAAAACTTTTCTCTCTTCCTGCGGTGATGACTATATCTGTGTGAAATATATGCTTGAAGACCGATTCAAATACTCGGTTTTGACACCCTGTAAAGAGAATCCCAATTTAGGGCATTGCAAATTCACTTTGAGATACGTTAAAAAGTCATTTATTGAATTACATAAATTTGTTTACCAAAACATTGAAGCTGTAATCCCAGGTGATATGGATTATTACATTCCATTAAAAAACCATCCTAAAGCCACCACCCTGATTCCCTATCCAATAATCCTAAATAGTCTTCACTACACTCTTTTAAATATAACAGATAAAATAATTATTTTCCACGGAATTAATGAAGTTAACTATTATAAAAAAGGCAACAATTACTTCGAAAAAGCATTAGAAATTATCCATAAAAAATATACTAATCGTGTCGAAATAATCACTGCTAAATCCATTCCATATTCTGATTATATTGACCTATACAACAAAGCACACATTCTTTTGGATCAAACATTCAGCTACGACCAAGGCTACAATGCGCTTGAAGCTATGGCAAAAGGAAAAGTCGTTTTTACAGGAGCCGAAAGCGAGTTTATGGAACATTATAATTTAGCCGAAAGAGTATGCATAAATGCGCTTCCTGATGTAGATTCAATTATCAATGAGCTTTCATTTTTGATAGAAAATCCAGAAGAGATTATTGCAATTGGAAAACGAGCCAGAGCTTTTATCGAGAAAGAACACGATTATGTAAAAATTGCGAAAAGGTATTTAGAGATTTGGGGAAATTAAAATTGTTTTTTAAACTCAAAACAAACTCCTCCTAAAATAAACTACCAACACCGATAAATAAATAAAATTATCCAGAACTTGAGCAATCAAAACTCCTTGAATTCCAAAAAAATGTATTAAATAATTACTCAAAAAATACAAAACGGCAAGTGACACTACTTCGGAAATAATAAAGGCTACGGTCAATTTCTTGGCCAAAAATTGGTAACCCAAAATCAAAAAAGCAACCTTCAAAATATCTCCAACCAATTGCCAAAAAAACATCGCTGTAACTGGCAAAAACTCTTTAGTAAAAAGCAATTCTATTATAAAAAAGCGCAAACCATAAATCACAAAGAGTCCAACGACAAACAATGGCAGAATACTTTTATAATAACTCCAAAAAATATTTTTTGTCTCAATCTCAGTCTTGGCACTGGCTAATTTCGGTAAAAAATATACTGATAAAATAGTGCTTACAAATAGCATATAATAAGATGAAATCCGAGTCATTGTTTCCCAATAGCCCGCTTGGTCAATTCCTACTGTAGCAATTACATTTTTTCTGATGGCGAGAAAAACCAATGGCCCAAATACGGAGGAAATCAATGCCATAAGCGAATAAGAAGATAGGTTTTTTATTATTTTAAAATCAAAATAGCGTAACCGAATAGTATTCAAAAAAGTGATTTCTCTATTTATAAAATAAAAACTAACCAAGAACAACACAGCAGGTGTAACTACAATAGCAAGCAAAGCTCCCAAGGTTTTATAATTCCAAATCAAAACTAATGACACTAATAATCCAATGGCGTTTCCTAAAATTGTAATCCAAATTACTTTTTTGAATCGCCCCAAACCATTGATAACAGAAACCAAAAACAGAGAAACGGCGTACCAAGGCAAAGCTAAAGCCAACACCTTAAATACTGAAGAATAATCATAATGACTTCCAAAGATTTGATTATTCCAATAGTTTGCAAAAAAAAACAAAATACCACTCAAAAAAATTGCAACCAACAACAGGCTGACAAAAACGGTAGCCATTATTTTCTGAAGTTCGCTTTTATCCTTGTCATTCTCACACTCAGCTACATATTTTACGATGCCGTTTTGAAAACCCAAAGTCGATATACTTTCCAACGAAGTCATAAAATTTTTCAAATTCCCTACTAAAGCCATTCCGCTTGGTCCTACAAAAACAGCCAATAACTTGGAAGTTACAAGTCCAACTCCAATTTTGAGGATAACACTCAAACTGTTTAAAGAAGAAATTTTAAACAACTGAGTTTGCGTTATGTTTTTTATGAAATCCAATTTAGTATTTGTTTAAAATCTCCACGACAAAACTTACCTCATCCATTGTCATAGCAGGGCTTATAGGCAAACTTAATACTTCGTTGTGTATTTTTTCGGTTATGGGAAAAGATAAATTATTCCAAGATTCAAAAGCTTTTTGTTGATGTGGTGCGATCGGATAATGAATCATAGCTTCAATATTGTTTGCTGCTAAATAGCTTTGCAAATTATCTCTATTTTTAGTTCGAATAACAAAAAGATGGAAAACATGATTGTTACTTAAATCCCAAAAAGGTAATGTAATTTTATCATTTTTTATTTCGGATAAATAACGTTTGGCAATGGTTCTTCGCTTTTCATTATCAGCATTTAAGTTAGGCAATTTCAGATTCAAAAATGCAGCTTGCAATTCATCCAATCTAGAGTTTACCCCTATGAAATCATTCTGATATTTTGTTTCCGAACCATAATTACGAAGAGACCGAATCGTTTTGGCGAGTTCGGTATCATTTGTAACTACAGCTCCTCCATCTCCTAATGCACCAAGGTTTTTGCCTGGATAAAAACTATATGCTGCTGCGTTTGATTTTAGATTGCTGATTGCACCTGCCGATTGGGCTGCATCTTCTACAACAATTAAATTATTTTGGTTTGCTATTTCATGTATTGCACCCATTTCAGCCAATTGACCATAAAGATGTACTGCAAGAATTGCTCTGGTTTTAGCAGCTATTTTGTCTTGGATTAAGCTTGGGTTAATATTGTAGGTTTCCAACTTTGGCTCTACTAAGACAGGAATTAAATCGGCTTGAAGAATAGCAAGAATACTCGCGATATACGTATTCGCAGGTACAATAACCTCATCACCTTTTTTCATTATTCCCAGTTGAATATAGCCTTTAAATATAAGTGTTAAAGCATCCAAACCATTCCCAACTCCCACACAATAATTGAAACCACAATATTGAGCAAAATTGGTTTCAAACTCTTGGACTTCCTTGCCTAAAATATACCAACCGTTGGCCAGAACCAATTTCAATTTCTCTTGAAAAGCAGTTTCATAAGGTTCGTTTATTTTTTTTAAATCTAAGAATTTTATCATCTTGATATATTTTCAAGTTTAGAAAAATTGATGGTTGCCACTTCATAAAAGTCGTGCACAATAGTACTTGCACCAAAACTTTCTTTCCAATATGACAATCCTTCATTCAATATTTTTCCTTGATTTTCATTAGATATTCCAAAATCAAAATATCGTTTATGAGCAAACACATTTTTAATTAAATGATTATACAAAAAATCCAAACTTCCTAAATTTTCCTGTTGTTCAAATTTTGAAATATATTGACAATGTGCCACATTCTCGGATTCAAAAATGGTAGTTCCAGCGACAATTTCATCATTATAATACACATTGAATTGTCTTATATTGTTCTCGAAATGTTTTTTTAACAATACCATTTCAGCTATAGAGTGAACAGGTTCTGCATCGTGTTTTGATTCTAAATTTGGAATCAAAATTTTATTCCAAAAGGGCTCAAAACAGCTTTCCTCTTTTATAATTAATTCATTATTTATTCCTTTTTGAATACCTCGTATTCTAATTTTTGAAAAATGAAATGATCTAGACAAATCAATTACTGCAAGCGTATCTCTTCGAATCAATTGGGCATTGGCCAAAAATAGAGCATAATTTAGTTCTTCGGCTGGTTTGTCGTGATAAATCGAAGGAAGGGTTTTAAGTCGAATTTTGACAATATCATTTTCATTCAAATAAAACAAAACAGCTTTGAAAACTAAAATTACCAAGGCTAATTTTAAATCGTCTTCATAAATCAAACCTCCGTATGTTAAGCCTTGATGGGAACAAACTACATCCTCTACTTTATTTGCAGGTAAAACGGCAACTACCTTTTCGCCTATATAAACCATCAAGGAATAATCCTCGAATCGGTCTTTGTGGTAGTCCATAAAATCACGATGAAACAGGAAAGTGGAATTCTTAGCTTGGCTTATAAAAGCATTCCAATTCGCATAATCCTTTTCTTGATATCGTTTTACGGTGTAGTTTTTCACAATTGAATATTAAAGAGTGGAAAAGTAAGCAATTAGGGTAATATTCTAAATACTAATGGCAAAAAAATACGAATCATTATTTTAGGCACTTTGTTTCCCATTTGCCCGCGAGAGGGATAGAAATAAGCTACCGAAGTAGCATGGATAGCCCGACCGCATTAAGGAAAGTGGCCGAATAAGCGTAAAGAAAAATAGGCCGCTTTTCTTAATGTGGTCTCGTCCAAAAAATTTTATTTTTTATGCTCTATGGGAGATAGATGCCATTTGTATTTTACGGCCATTAAACGAACTGCTATGATGACCAATGAGGTAATGAGATATAAAAGATCATCCTCCAGATTCATTTTTCGGAGGATAAAAAATACGATTCCACCTAGAATACAGATCGTAGCATAAATTTCTCTACGGAAAATCACAGGAATTTCGGTGCATAAAATATCTCGAGTAACACCTCCAAAACAAGCTGTCATTGTTCCTAACGCGATACAAATAGTAGGATGAAGATGGTAATCGATTCCTTTTTGGATTCCGATTAAGGTAAAAACACCTAATCCAATCGTATCAAATAGAGCTAATGAGGTGCGGAGTTTGTCTAATCTTTTGCGAAATAATATTGTTAAACCAAAACCTAGAATAATCACATAAACATAGGTCAGATCTTGCATCCAACCCACAGGCGTGCGACCTATCATGACATCACGCAAGGTACCGCCTCCAACTGCAGTCACAAATGCAATGATAAAAACGCCAAACGGGTCTAGTTTTTTGCTCATCGCGGTTAATGCGCCAGACATTGCAAATGCCATGGTTCCGATGATATCGAGTAGGTGAAACATTTTTGAAGTTTATATTTTTAGATTGCAGATTCTGCTTAAGATTCCAAAATTAAATAAAAAAGGACTTACTATTGATTATTTTAAGAATTTAAAAAATGGTAGTACCTTAGCACCGTACAAACTTATCTCCTTTGAACTTGAAACAGATAACTTCCATCCAAAATCCTTTTATAAAATCCTTGGTGCTATTGCAGGAAAAAGCAAAAGCACGCAAACAATCGGGAACTTTTTTGATTGAAGGAAAAAGAGAAATTTCACTTGCTTTAAAAGGAGGATACGAAATTGAAACGATTTTGTTTTTACCAGAAGTTTGCTCGGAAACCGAAAGCCGTAAATTATCGAATAACGCTGAATTGATTGAAATCAATAAAGATGTCTATCAAAAGCTAGCGTATCGAGACACTACTGAAGGGATTTTGGCTATAGCCAAAGCCAAATCGATGCAATTATCCGATTTACAGTTATCCAAAAATCCATTGATTATTATTGCCGAAGCTCCCGAAAAACCTGGAAACATTGGCGCATTATTGCGTACCGCCGATGCAGCAAATCTTGACGCTGTGATTATCGCCAACCCAAAAAGTGATTTATACAATCCCAATGTGGTTCGCTCAA
>DATEOV010000627.1:0-2603 GCA_035273645.1 Flavobacterium sp.
GCAATTTTTTTGTCAGCGCATGAATTGAGGATAAAGAGAAAAGAAAGCAGAGTACATAATTTAGAAAAGGTAACTAAATTAAGATTTGATTTTATAAATATCTTTTTCATCATTAAAATGTTTAGTTGTTGGAAATAGACGGAAATTGCAATTGAATAGCGCTTTGATTGTAAGCGTTCGTGGCTTCGACACTTTGCTTTTTAATGTCAATAGCCTGATTCAGGAAACTTACATAAGCCCAATAGCTCATATCACCGTTTGCATAACTTTTTTGGGCTGTTGTGATAATTTCATCAGCATACTGCAAACCTTCTTTCTGATAGTATTCCAAACTGCTTTTCTGCTTATTAAACTCGTTTTTCAGCTCTTGCATTTGTAATTTTAGCTCTAATTTATTTTTATCCCGCTCCAATTCCGATTGTGAAATACTGATTTCTGATGCTTGCGCTCTAGCCGTATTTACACCACCAAACAGCGGTATTTGCAAACCGGCAGTGAATCCTTGGTAATAAAATTTAGTATCAATACTTTGGGCAAAATACCCAACACCCAATTTTGGTGTTCGCATTGCCTTGAAAGTATTCGCTTCTTTTTGATAAACGGAAATCTGTTGCTGATAATAATCGGTTACCAAGCTTTCAACTTTCGATTCATTGCTAGCTGTTGACATTGAAATTTGCAATGGAGTTGTACTATCAGGCACAATGTTTTCTTCTGTTTGAACAAAAAACTGCAACTGCTTTTGATAAATGGCCAAATCAAATTCCAACTGTTTTTTTTGGGATTCTATTTCTTTAACTTTTGCTTTGGCACTGATCACTTCAATTTTACCGCTTTCCCCAGTTTCGAAACGCAATTCTGCATTTTTAAGGAATTTGGTATAAATATCATTCAATTCATTGTTTAATTTTTGAATGGAAACTCCATACAAATACTGATAATAAGCAATGGTTACGGCCTTTTCTATTTCATATACGGTTAATGCTTTTCGCTTTTCTGCCAATAAAGCTAGCTCTTCTTGCAATTGGCGATTGGCTTTGGTAATTTTCCCAATCGGAAAATATTGTTGCACCGAAATATTATGGTCGTACTCGGCACTATTTATCTGCCCTCCCTGATATTGCACCTGCAAAGGATCCGCTTGAAATGCCGTTTTTTGGAGAACGGTTTGCTTTTTAATTTCCTTATCGGCAATTTTTAAATTAATGCTATTGTTTTTTGCCATTTCAAGGGCTTTTTGCAACGTAATTGGCTGACCGTTTTGTGCAAAAGATAAAGAACTAATCAATACTAAAAATAAGGTTATGATTGGTGTTTGCATTATTTTTCTTTTTTTAAACCCTTTTTCGAATAATAAATAAAGTATCGGCAAAACGATTAACGTTAATAGTGTTGCCGTTATTAATCCCCCAATAACCACTGTTGCCAATGGTTTTTGAACTTCGGCACCACCACTTGTAGATAACGCCATAGGCAAAAATCCCAACGAAGCCACCGCTGCTGTCATTAAAACAGGTCGAAGTCGAATCTTTGTACCTTTCAAAACTCGTTGTACAGGATCAGTAATTCCTTCCTCTTTTAGTTGGTTGAAACAGGAAATAAGCACGATTCCGTTCAGTACTGCAATTCCAAACAATGCAATGAAACCAATTCCTGCCGAAATACTGAAAGGCATTCCTCGAGTCCAAAGGGCAAAAACTCCTCCGATTGCCGATAACGGAATGGCCGTGAAAATCAAAACCGCTTGTTTGACACTGTTGAAAGTAAAAAACAACAATATTAAGATCAAACCTAGTGCAACAGGCAATGCAATTGATAACCGCTTATTGGCTTCTTGCAAATTTTCAAATTGACCTCCATACGTAATATAATATCCTGACGGAAGTTTAAAAGTTGTGTCCAATTTTTGCTGAATTTCTTCAACTACACTTTTTATGTCACGTCCGCGTACATTTAAGCCAATAGTAATTCTGCGCTTACCATTTTCACGGCTCACCTGCACGGGCCCTTGCTCATAAGATACGCTTGCTACTTGTGAAAGCGGTATTTGTTGTCCGTTTGGTAATGGAATGAACAAATTGCTCACATCGGAAATATCGCTGCGGTTGTCTTTGTTCATTCTGACAACTACGTCAAAACGTTTGCTTTCCTCGTATATTAAACCCGCTTTTTCTCCAGCAAATGAGGAACGTAAAATTTGATTCAAATCTGAAATATTCAAACCATACAAAGCAATCTTGTCGTGATCATATTTTACCGTGATTTGTGGCAAGCCCGTTATCTTTTCCGCTTTTAAATCTCCAATGCCTTCTATCATATTGATTTTGGCTATCAATTCCTTGGCTTTTGTATCCAGAGTTTCCAAATTATCCCCAAAAATTTTAATTGCGATATCGCTTCGACTTCCCGTCATCAATTCATTGAAACGCATTTGGATGGGTTGTGATATTTCGATAGTGGCACCAGGAATAGCCTCCATCTCTTCTTTCATTAAATTGGCCAAATCCTCCCAATTATCTGCAGAAGTCCATTCGCTTTTGTCTTTCAATACAATAATCAAATCCCCGCTTTCGATGGGCATCGGGTCAGTCGGAATCTCCCCG
>DATEOV010000628.1:0-2282 GCA_035273645.1 Flavobacterium sp.
TTTTCCCGTTCGGTTATTCCTTACCCAAGAGAGGTAAATGTTGGTGTTCGTTATATGCAGCATATCGGAATTTATGCTTTTAGAAAACAAGCCCTTTTGGATTTTTACAGTTTACCAATGAAATCATTGGAGGCCTCCGAAAAATTAGAACAATTGCGTTACCTGGAATTTGGTAAACGAATCAAAATGGTTGAAACTGCACATGTTGGAATTGGAATTGATACTGCAGAAGATTTAGAAAAAGCTCGAAAAATGATGGGATAAAAAAATTCCCGATTCAAAGATTATATTTAGAATCTTTGAATCGGGAATTTTAATTTTTTGGAAACAAATTAATAGTGTAGTCCGAATCCAAAAGTATATAAAGGATCTTTTGAATCATAAGGGACATCTTCCTTTTGATTTTTGACAGCTTCCATAGCTGAAGGCAATTCAAAAGGTAATTTTCCTTCGGGCTTGGCAACGCCAAAAATAACATCCAAAAGTGCTGCGTCACTAGCTCCATAATTACCAAAAACAGCTTTGGCAGTACTATTTATTTCAGGAAATACAGCAGGACGATCCAAATATATATCCACAATGGTTGGTACAGTTTTGCAAAGTGTCAAAACATCTTCTAAATCCTTTCCTTTAAAATCCAAGTCACCGTGATGAAATCCTTTAGCAAACGGATTGTCTGTATCCAGAGGAACCCAAGGCGTATTCAAACGGATAATCGCGATATCGGCTTGCTCAGGTAAAGCAACAATAATACCGTATTGTGAAGCAATTTTGGCATCTACATTTTTCACATAAATCTTTAATTTATTTGATACTGATAAAGGAAGTTTTAAATCGTTTTTCAATAATGTCATTGAGCGACGTTGAGTATCTTCTCCTAATTTTTTAAAATCTTCACGGCCTACTATTTTGGTCGCATTATCTACATCAACATAAGGGTTGTCAAATAAACCTAAAATGAATTTTTGGCGTAACAATCTTCGAACCGATTGATCAATTCTTGATTCTTTAATTTTTCCTTCTTTAACTAATTGAACAATATATTGAGGGCAATTCTCTCCACCGAATTGATCACAACCAGAGTCAATTATCTTTTTTACTCTTTCAATTTCGCTAAGATTTTCAACTCCCCAAGCTCTTGCTGGCCAAATTACAGGTCCCATATGTGTATCAGAAACTAAGCCCCAATCGGTACAAACTACTCCATCAAATTTGTATTTATCACGAAGTAATTTGGTTATGATGTCTTTATTATAAGAGAACCCAACATTTTCCGAAGTTTGATCTGTTGGCACTCCATAGTATGGCATAATCGCTGCAGTATGCGCTTTGAATGCTGCTTCAAAAGGGATTAAATGATAATTGAAATTTTTCCCAGGATACACCTGACCTTTTTGATATTGAAAATGTGGATCCAAACCTTCTTTCTGAGGACCACCACCTGAAAAATGTTTAGTCATACAAGCCACACTCGTATTCCCCAATTGTTTCCCCTGAAAGCCTAAAATATAAGCTTGAATCATTCGAGCAGATATATTAGCATCTTCACCAAAAGTCCCACTTACGCGAGGCCAGCGTGGTTCTGTTGCCAAATCGGCCATAGGATGCAAAGCTTCACGGATTCCAACAGCCAGATATTCTTGACGGGCAATATCTCCAAATTTTTGAATTAATACTGGATCGTTTATTGCCGCAAAACCCAACTGTTCTGGCCACTGAGAAAAACCATTAGCTTCCATCGCAAATACATTATTACTGAAATAATGACGTGGATCTGATGCAATGGTTACAGGAATTCCAAGTCTGGATTCTTCGGCAACTTTTTGAATTGCATTATAACCCATTGCCAATTCTTTTACACCTGGTGCTTGCCAATAATTAAAATGATTCATTTTTTTATTTACAATCAAATCTCTTGCAGAAGGGATTCTAGCAGCCATTCCTGTAGCTCCTTCTTGTTTATCAATACTTCCGTCAGTATTTATAAGCGTTCCATTAATGAACATCAGTCCAGCTTTTTCATCAATATTCATTAGCGAAATGAGATTATCAATTCGCTTTTCAATAGGAAGATTTATATTTTCATAGGGATCCATTTTTCCGTTTTTATTGAGATCACGGTATTTTGGAGGATCAATAAATGATAATGAAACCAAAGAGGTGACAAATAGTGTTGAGATACACAGTGGCTTAAATTTACTTCTCATTTGAATAATGAATTAAAATTATTTATAATGTGTTATTTTGACACAATGTACAAACAAATATTTAATTACAAACAA
>DATEOV010000629.1:0-9171 GCA_035273645.1 Flavobacterium sp.
ATCTTTCTGAGTATCGAAACCTAAAGTGATAACCACTAACAAGAAAATCAAAATTTTTTTCATGGATTCGATTTATTTGCACCAAAAAACTCGTCTTATAAAACCGTCTCTTGCCAATTCGGCCGAGTTCGAAAATCAAATGTTCATTTGGTTGCGTACGTATATGACAAAAAACGTGCCATAATAATATTACCAAATGTATTAAAACAAAAAAACTCAGTCAAATTAATGACTGAGTTTTTATGCTATTAACTAACCAAAAAACTATAAATTATGAAAATTTATATGAAACTAAGAAGGAAACCACCCCTTCCTGATTTGCGAGTGCAAAGGTACACTATCAATCGAGCTTTTTTTAGCAAAAAATCAAGTTTAACACAACATTTGCAATTTTAAGGGTTACTTAACTATTATTTTTTTTGATAATGCAAAAATAATGAAATTTTACAGCGTTCCTCGCAATTGTTGTTCGCGTTCAATTGACTCAAAAAGCGCTTTAAAGTTCCCTGCACCAAATCCTTTTGCGCCCATTCTTTGTATGATTTCAAAAAACAAAGTTGGACGGTCTTGAACTGGCTTGGTGAAAATTTGCAACAAATAACCATCTTCATCGGCATCTACCATAATGGCTAGTTTTTCTATTTCGGCCAAATCCTCTTTCATCATATCCATATGTACACCTAATCGCTGTGGAATGGCTTCATAATAGGTATGTGGCGGTGCTGATAAAAACTCTACACCTCTTGCTTTTAATTGTGAAACTGTTTTTATGATATCATCGGTGGCGATGGCGATATGCTGAATTCCAGGTCCACCGTAGAAATCTAAATATTCTTCGATTTGCGATTTTTTCTTTCCTTCGGCTGGTTCATTGATTGGGAATTTAATTCTTCCGTTTCCGTTTGACATTACTTTACTCATCAAAGCCGAATATTCGGTATTGATTTGTTTATCATCAAAAGAAAGGAAATTTACAAATCCCATTACATCTTCGTAAAATTTTACCCAAGTATTCATTTCGTTCCAACCCACATTTCCAACCATGTGGTCAATGTACTTCAGACCAGTTGGCTCTGGATTGTAATCGGATTTCCATTCTTTATAGCCTGGCAAGAAAATACCGTTGTAGTTTTTTCTTTCTACAAAAATATGAACCGTTTCTCCATAAGTATAGATCCCTGAACGTACTACTTCCCCAAACTCATCTTTCTCAACTGTTGGTTCCATAAAAGAACGAGCACCACGCTTCATGGTTTCTTCATAAGCACTTCTTGCATCTTCAACCCAAAGTGCGGCTACTTTTACTCCGTCACCATGTTTTTTTAAATGGTCATGAAGTGGAGAATCTTGCGTTAATGGAGTGGTTAAAACGATTCGGATTTTGTCTTGTTTCAATACGTATGAAGCTCTGTCTTTTACTCCTGTTTCCAATCCAGCATACGCCAATGATTGATAACCAAAAGCTGTTTTATAATAATGTGCCGATTGTTTTGCGTTACCTACGTAGAACTCTACATAATCCGTTCCTAAAAGCGGAAGGAAATCTTGAGCTCCTTCGAATATTTTCTCTAATCCGTATTCTACTGATTTTACTTCTTTTGCCATTGTATCTATTAATTAGAAAATGTGTCAATTAGAAAATGAGATAATGCGCTGATAGATATAATTATCTAATTGACACATTTTCAAATTTTCTAATTATTTCATTTTTGATGTTGATATTATTCTGTTTAAAATTTTTAAAATTTCTGAAAGATCATTTAATAAACGTTTGCAATTTGGGTACTCACTGTGAGCATCACATAAAAACAACCAATATTCAGTTTCATCTGCTTCTTTAATTGCTATTTTTAATTTATGTATAAAATCAGCTTTGCTTTCTGCATTTTGTGATTCTTTTGAATTTGCTCCAATTGATATTCCACTTTTTAATAATTGATTTGCAATTACAAACTTCTTTTGATCTTGTAATTCGTTTGTGTAGTCAATTATATTTAGGGCGAAATTGAAAGTTTTTATTAAAAGAGCATTGTCTTTGTATTTTTCGTTGAAAGTCATAAATTAATGAGATAATTAGAAAATTTGAGAATGAGATAATTTATATTTATACGTTTAAAGCTACATATTAATACTAAATTAACTAATTATACGGTTTCAATTACATTATCTAATTTTCTAATTGTCACATTGACTAATTATTCCGTCCAAGATTTATAGTAATGCCCATCGTCGATTCCCATAGCTTCCTCGGTTACCATAAGCGGACGGAAAGTATCAACCATTACAGCCAATTCCTGCGTATCCTTATGCCCAATACTGCGTTCCATAGCACCTGGAGCGGGTCCGTGCGGTATCCCTTTTGGGTGTAATGTAATGTGCCCTTGCTCGATATTGTTACGGCTCATGAAATCACCATCTACATAATACAACACCTCGTCACTATCAATATTACTGTGATTGTATGGCGCTGGAATGGATTTCGGGTGGTAATCGTAAAGTCTTGGCACGAAAGAACAAACCACAAAAGTACCTGTCTCGAATGTTTGATGTACAGGTGGTGGTTGGTGTACACGACCTGTTATAGGCTCAAAATTGTGAATCGAAAATCCGTACGGAAAGTTGTAACCGTCCCAACCCACAACATCAAAAGGGTGTGTTGCATAAACCACTTCATGCATCATTCCTTCTTTTTTCATTTTGATGACAAAATCTCCTTTTTCATCATGCGATTCCAATTCGTTTGGTAAAATAAAATCACGTTCACAAAATGGCGAATGTTCTAAGTGTTGTCCTGATTCGTTTTTATAACGTTTTGGTGTATAAAACGGAGAATAAGATTCTACATAAAACAAACGATTGTCTTCGGTTTCAAATTCGATTTGGTAAATAATTCCGCGTGGAATAATCAAATAATCCCCATACTCAAAAGGGATATTCCCAAGCATGGTTCGGAGTTTTCCTTTGCCTTTGTGTATGAAAATCATTTCATCGGCATCGGCATTTTTATAGAAATAAGCCGTCAATGATTTTCTCGGCGCTGCCAATCCTATGACGCAGTCTTTATTGACCAACATGGCTTTTCGGCTGTCCAAGAAATCATCTTCGGGTTTCAATTCGAAACCTTTCAACAATAATGATTTTATGTTTTTCCCAATTGCAATTTTGGGCTCAACCGAATACGATTTTAGTATTTCTTTGACCTGAGTAGGTCGATGAATGTGATAAGACAATGAGGAGTGACCATGAAATCCCTCTGTACCAAATAGTTGTTCGTAATACAAACCTCCATTTGGTTTTTCAAATTGGGTGTGTCTTTTAGGAGGAATATTTCCTAGTTTATGATATATTGGCATAACAATTTAAATTAGATAGTAAACAATTCGTAAAAATCGTAGCGTCAAATAGTTTATTTTTTCAAAACAAAACTTTGATATACACAATCAAGTATTCAATTCTTTGACAATACTAATAGGGCTAGATGCTCCTATAAAATCACTCCGGATTTCTTTTGATTAGGAATTGAAGATACTCTAATAAACCTGTCCAATTTGTTTTCATAATTACAAATATCGTAATTTTTATTTAAAAAAATACAAATTAAAATATAAATCCAACAGTAAACCAAAGGTAGGAATTTGAGGTTTCCGGAGACCAGGAATATTTCACCTCGACTGGACCAATAACGGTTTCCAATCCATAACCCAAAGCATATCCGGAATACTTTGGCAATGAAATCCAATCTAAAGAATCATAGAGATTATCGCCTAAATTGGCATAATTAGCTGATATGTTAAGATGGTTCTTTTTAAAAATTTCAAAATCAAGGGTAATTGTGCTTTCCAAATAACTATTACCCGCAATACTCAAATAATCATAGCCATAAAAATACTTAAAATTATTAGTGTTGTTAAATCCATAACCTCCCAGAATAAAATCAAAATAAGGTAAACTTTTACTTCCTATTGAGGTTCCCGCCTCAGCCTGAAGTTTTATTGTTGTATTCTTAAAAATTGTTCTTGCAATACCGGCTTCGGCACTTACGATGGAAAAGGGTTCGAAATTTGCGGAGCTTTCCGAAGAAAACATATAAAACTGTGGGTTCCCCGAAAAAAACCATCCTTTTTTAGGAAAATGTTTATTGTCGTAAGAATCGTATTTTATATAGCCAAAAATACTGGAATAAGTACTTCTTGTAATAACTTCATTCAATTCTAATGTTTCGGAGGTAATGTCTAGATATTCAAATTCGGCCCCAACCCCAATAAGGAATTTTTGTGCAAATACGGATTGTATATAAATCTGATTAGACAAATCAAGATAATCAATATTTATAGAATTTGTCCCATTACTATTATAGGTTATTACACTCACCGGAATGTTTTTATTAAATCGGTTCAATTGGGATTTGAAACCATAACTCAATTGGTATCCATTATCAATATAGTAATCAAAATAATACCTTACATTATCTCCCAAAACCAAATCGGCGGATAAAAAGTCATTTTTAAAAAACGTTTTTTTATTGGTCACATTGGCCAAAATAGCGCTTTTATACAAACCATCGTAATGCAATCCAAACTTCAAATTTGTTTTTACAGGGCTTTCGGTTAACGTAAGAATCAAATCATCATGCTCCCCATTCTTCTCAAAATAATAACTCACTGCACTAAAATTTTGAGTGGCATTAAGATTATTAATTCCCGTTTCCAAGTTTCTAAAACTTATTTTAGTTCCTGGCTTAAAGTTTAATTTACCAATAATGTAATCCCTGGAATAATTTTGCAGTTCATTTGTTTTAATATCAACAATGGTTAGACTATCAGTCTCCACTTTTAATTTGGGTTTATGGTAAGGATTCCCTTTATCTACTAAAAGCTCAATTTTTTCATATACTGCAAAAGTAGCGTCTTCCCCCTTTTTAATAATTTCTGCAGCTTTGTCAAAGGTTACCACTCCGTAATTTTTCACGTCAGGTTTGATATAAACTTCTGTTAGATTTGCATTTACTTTCATTCTTTCAATCATTTGCAAATTGGTGATTTGAAAGAAAATTTTTGAAGCACTTCTCAATTCGTCTTTACTGAGTAAACCTGATTGCACATCTACTCCTATTATTATATCGGCTCCCATTTTTCGAACTTCTTCAATAGGATAATTATTTATTACCCCTCCATCAACAATAAGGTTATTATCGATTACAACTGGCGCAAATATGGAAGGCAAAGAAGAGCTTCCCGTTATTGCCTGAGCCAGAATTCCTTTATCAAAAACTACTTGTTCCCCAAGTGCAATATTGGTTCCTACACATAAAAAGGGAATGGATAGTTCATTAAAATCACGCACATGACGTACAGGCAATGTCAATCGACTTAATAAGTTGAAGTTATACATACCCTTTGACAAGGCCTCAGGTGCTCCAATACTGAATTTATTGAACGGCAAGGTCAAAGCATATAGTTCGTCATTTCTTTTTTCATAAAAATTCTTGGAAGATCGGGGAATATAATCGTTCAGGACATTACTAAAATTGGTTACATCAATAATAGAATCAATTTGTTTGGCATTATATCCCATCGCATAAAGTCCGCCTATAACAGCTCCCATACTGGTTCCTCCAACGTAATCTATCTTTATTCCGGCATCTTCCAGTACATTTAAAACACCTATATGAGCAAACCCTTTGGCTCCGCCTCCGCTCAACACCAAGCCAATTTTAGGCCTTTTGGGTGTGTCTTGGGAAAATGAATTCAAACAAGTAAAAAACAAAAGAATAAAAATCAGTATTCTATACATAAAGGGCATATTACTTTGTATTGTAAAAGTCGGTAATTTTTTTGGCTTTTGATATACCTATAACGTCAGAAATTTCTTTTTCGGTTGCCAACTTCAATCTTTTAACACTTTTAAAATGTTGAATTAAAGTCAGCATCGTTTTTTCGCCAATTCCAGGAATACTTTCAATAGAAGAATTCAGGGCTGCCTTACTTCTTTTATCACGATGGAAAGTAATTCCAAAACGGTGTGCTTCATTTCGCAACTGCTGGATAACCTTCAAAGTTTCTGATTTTTTATCCAAATATAAAGGGATTGAATCTCCAGGATAGAACAACTCTTCCAATCTTTTGGCAATTCCTATAATGGCTATTTTACCGCGTAATCCCAAGGTATCGATACTTTTTAATGCCGATGACAATTGTCCCTTTCCACCATCTATAATAATTAAATTAGGCAAAGGTTCGTTTTCGTCCAATAATCTTTTGTAACGGCGATAGACTATTTCCTCCATCGAAGCAAAATCGTCTGGACCAACCACAGTTTTGACATTAAAATGTCTATAATCCTTCTTACTTGCTTTTCCGTCTTTGAATACCACACAAGCAGCAACAGGATTTGTTCCTTGAATATTGGAATTATCAAAACATTCTATATGCCTTGGCTCTACCGGCAATCGCAAATCACTTTTCATTTGAGCCATGATTCTATTGGTATGGCGATCCGGATCTACTATCTGCAATTGTTTCAGCTGTTCGATTCTATAAAATTTGGCATTGCGAATCGACAAATCCAATATCTGTTTTTTGTCACCCAATTGCGGTACCGTAATTTTTATCGTTGGCCCCAAATCCACTTCAAAAGGAACAATCACTTCCTTGGACATTAACTGAAAACGCTCTCGTAATTCTATTATGGCCAATTCCAACAATTCTTCATCGGTTTCTTCAAGCTTCTTTTTGATTTCCATTGTGTGCGAACGAATAATCGATCCATGCGAAATTTGCAGAAAATTAATAAACGCTGCACTTTCGTCAGAAACAATAGAGAAAACATCGATATTGGTAATCTTTGGATTTACAATCGTAGAACGTGATTGATAATTCTCCAGAATTTCTATCTTTTCTTTTATCTTTTGTGCCTCTTCAAAATGCATATCTTGAGCCAAACTAGTCATGAGACGCTTGAAATCTTTCATGCTCTCCTTGAAATTTCCTTTTAGAATTTCCCGAATAGCATCGACCTGTTTTTGATAATGTTCTAATGTTTCAAACCCTTCACATGGCCCTTTGCAATTGCCTATATGATACTCCAAACACACTTTGAATTTTCCGCTATCAATATTACTTTTATTCAAATCGTAGTTACAGGTTCGCAACGGATACAGCTCTTTTATTAAATCCAGAATCGTATGAACCGTCTTAAAATTGGTATAGGGTCCAAAATATTCCGATCCGTCTTTGACCATTCTGCGAGTTGCAAAAATTCGGGAAAAAGGTTCTTTTTTGATGCATAACCAAGGGTAGCTTTTGTCATCACGCAAGAGCACATTGTATCTGGGCTGCAAAGTTTTTATCAGATTATTTTCTAATAAAAGTGCATCTGTTTCTGTGGGAACAACGATGTGCTTGATAGTTACAATTTTCTTAACCAGCACATTGGTCTTTGCGGTATCGTGAATTTTATTGAAATACGAAGAGACTCTTTTTTTAAGATTCTTGGCTTTACCTACATACAAAATCTTCCCTTCCTTGTCGTAATATTGATATACACCAGGACTGTCTGGTAGCGTTTGTATTTGCAGAGTTAAATTAGGGTTGATCATTTTTTTAAAAGCTTCTGAGAATTAATTTGTTGTGGCAAAAAAATCCCAATTCTTCATTTTTTCAAATTTACAAATAACAATCACGCAAACCAATACGATTTTCCTAATACCAAATAAATAATTTCTATATTTAGATTTTTATTTTATAACATGAAAGACTCAAGACCATTAGTGATTTTTGGCGAAAGTGTTTTGCCTGGAGAAAGTAAAACAATTCAACTAGAAATTGCCCGATTACATACCACAACTAAATTAACGATTCCGATTATTGTAAAACGATCCAAAGTTGAAGGCCCGGTTGTCCTTTTTTCGGGAGGAATTCATGGAGATGAATTTAACGGTATCGAAATCGTGAGGCAACTCATCAGCAAAAAAATAAACAAACCCAAAAAAGGCACTATCATTTGCATTCCCATAATAAACATATATGGATTTATCAATAGATCCAGGGATTTTCCTGATGGAAGAGACTTAAATCGAGTATTTCCTGGAAGCAAAAAAGGTTCGTTGGCCAGTCGATTTGCCTATCATATCATAACCGACATCATGCCTCTCGTAGATTATGCCGTCGATTTTCACGCTGGAGGTGCCAGCCGTTTTAATGCTCCACAAATTAGGCTTACGCCAAATAACCCCGGTGTAAAAATATTGGCAGATGCTTTTAATGCCCCTTTTACTTTGTTCTCAAAAAACATAGCGGGTTCTTTTAGAAGTTCAAGTGAAAAAATAAACGTGAAAATGCTTCTTTTTGAAGGAGGAAAATCTTTGGACATTAATCATGAAGTAGCCCAAGAAGGCATCAATGGAGTCAAGCGTCTTTTGAAACATTTGGATATGTTAGACCCAAAACAATTTGCTCCAGCTCAAAAAAAACATACCATTTACATCGAAAAATCGGGGTGGCTGCGGGCCAAATGTTCTGGCTTATTGATAGACAATAATCTGGTTGGTCAGTTTGTAAAAAAAGGGACTGTCCTTGGAATGATAACTGATCCTTTTGGAAAATTTGAACGTAAGATTAAAGCCCCGAATGATGGCTATGTCCTCAATGCCAATCATTCTCCCATTGTTTATCAAGGAGATGCCATTTATCATCTTTCCAATACAGGAGAAGACGAACAAGAAGAAGAAGATTAAAACCTAACAATTATCATATTTTCAACACTTCAACATTCTTATTTTTGAATAAAATTTGAGATTATGTTGTATTGGAAAAAATTATCCCAAAAGGAGAGACAAGCCCGCATTGAAAAAGCATTAGAGGAAAATGTCAATTTTACTCTTGACACGTCTCTAGGCTATCCCGCCTCAAAACTAGACAGTAAAGTGTATTATGAGGAAGCCTCATTCTTGACCGATGCTCCCACTTTAAAAACTTATGTAGCCAATCCCAACCATATTGGCTGTCATACTCTAGGCACTTCAGAAAAAGCATTCAAGGGAACCCAGCAAATAGAACGCGAAGTTTTGGATGTACTGGCAGTTGATCTTTTCAAAGCACAACCCAAATCTTATGATGGTTATATTTCTCCCGGCGGAACAGAAGCTAACATTCAAGCCATTTGGATGTATCG
>DATEOV010000630.1:0-2173 GCA_035273645.1 Flavobacterium sp.
TGTGATAAAACTTGCCTATTTCCTTGGCAACATTTACGGATGCATCATTTTTAAAATAACCGATTGCATTATCCAAATCAGGTACGAACTGTGGATTGGCATTCGCGAAAAGCAAGAATTCATTCAAGATTCGATGTTTTATTTTAGAATCAATTTTAGAACTTGCCAAAACCATATTCATCGATTTAACTGCATTGGTACCATCGCTATTATCGAGATAATTTTTGAATAAACTTACTTGTGCCCAAACCGATTCAGGAATTTCTTTTTCTAATTTTTTGGCAACTTCCTGTACTTTATCTTCATCATTATTGTTTGAATATAAAAATATCAAAGCAATATAATTGGATTCTTCTTTGGGATTTTTCTCAATTTGCTCTTTTAAATTATCAACCTCCGAATTTTGATATTTCCCTTCAGACAAGATTTCCATTTTATACATTTCCCTTCTCTCTGTCTTCCCTACCTTTTCGTTCAAGTCATTAATTAACGCCAAAGCCTTGTCGTGTTGTTTGGTTACCATGTAAAGCGAAACCAAATCTTCTTTGTATTCTGCATCGAAAGGGATGATTCTGTTGACATAGATTATAGCTTGATTGAAATCTTTGGTTTCATAACACACATCATACAGTCCTACCCAAAACCATTTATTGTTAGCGTCAATTTGGGTGGCATGTTCATAAGAGGAATAGGCATTCTTATAATCTTTGGAATATTGGTAATTCTTCCCCATTTCGAAATAAATGGTAGCATCATTGGGCTTCAATTTTAAACATTGTTCCAATGCGACCAATGATTTATCATAATTTTCGATGCTTTTTTGAAAAATGGATTCATAGAAAAAATCTTGAAATTTATCACCTTCCACTTTGATTTCTTCAGGTTCTGTTTGTGCCAATACCGTAACAGTATTGCTTAGCAAAACAGAAAAAGCGAATATGAAAGTCCATTTTTTTTTCATCGAAAAAGAAGTCTTTGAGAACAAAATCAACAGTATTATTCTCCTTTGCAAAATAAATTAAAAAAACAACAAAGCAGCATAATAAAAACTTAAATAATGCTGCTTGATGTTTTTAAATATATGCTTTAAATTATTCTAAAACCGAATAATCTCCAATGCTTACATTAGTAAATTTTCCATCAAAACTAGCGTGATTTCCAATCATTGCATTGTCTAAATTGGCATTCTTTATATGTGAATGTGTTTGTACCAAACTGTTTTGTATTGTACTGTTTTGTACATGACAGGCATCTCCCAAAGATACATTTGGTCCAACGGTTGCATTGATTAAAATTACGTTTTTTCCAATATAGCAAGGTGGAATAATAGTTGAATTTTCCAATTTTACACTTTCATCTACCAAATTGATTCCATCGCTTTGAAGAAATCCTAACATTCTGGAATTGGTTTCTACGGTCACGTCTTTGTTTCCGCAATCCATCCATTCATCTACTTTTCCTGGAACAAATTTCATGCCTTTTGTCATCATTTGTTTTATTCCGTCATTAATTTGATATTCTCCTCCGTGAATGATGTTATTATCCAGTACTAATTGAAGTTCATTTTTTAAAACACCAATATCTTTAAAATAGTAAATTCCGATAACGGCAAGATCCGAAACAAATTCTTTTGGTTTTTCCACCAATTCGATTATTTCATTTGCTGCATTTAAGTTTACCACACCAAAAGCTTCCGGTTGATCTACTTGTTTTACCCAAATAACGCTGTCTGCATCTTTATCCAAATCAAAATTCGCTCGAATTAAAGTATCTGCATATGCAATAACGGCTGGTCCACTCAAAGAATCTTTTGCACACATAATAGCATGACCCGTTCCAAGTGCCTCATTTTGATAATAAATAGTTCCTTTGGCTCCTAACTTTTCGGCAATTGCAATTAAATCTTCTTCTACTTTTTTTCCAAAACTTTCATGAATGATGAAGGCAATTTCTTCAATATCCTGATTTAAAACACCAGCAATATCTTCGACCAAACGATGTACGATTGGTTTTCCAGCAACTGGGATTAAAGGTTTAGGGATGGTTAGTGTATGTGGGCGAAGGCGTGATCCGCGTCCAGCCATTGGTACGATTATTTTCATATTCTTTTTATTAAAAGATTGAAAAATTAAAAGATTGAAAAATTAGAATCAAAAATCTTTCAATTATTTAA
>DATEOV010000631.1:0-9974 GCA_035273645.1 Flavobacterium sp.
CTTCATAGTAGCCAATTAGGTTTTGAACAAACCTACAACCAGATAAAGAAAAGCATTAAAGTTTATAATGAACTTAGACCACATTCAAGTTGTGATTACCTAACCCCAAATCAAGCTCATCTACAATCAGAGAACTTGAAGAAGAGATGGAAGAATTATAATAAAAAATTTAACTATGAAAAAGTAGTGTATAGTAAGTTTAGGATTAAAAATTATATTTGTATAACTATATTAGGATTTATTTAATAACATGTATAGTTATTTTAGGACGGGACAACGGGACACATAGCGTATAGATGAGGCATAGATAAAGCATAGATAGTGTATGGATAATGTATGAAAAAACGAGAAGTAGTTATTAGAAGCTAATGACTCATCTTAAATCATTAAGATTTTAATGCGAACTTTTTCATGTCACGAAAAAAATGGCCTGCGTACTTGTGTATAGTTCACCAAAAAGAACCAAACCTCTACAGAATATTTGATTTTGGAAGTTTTTTTCGTTCAAACCTTTCTAGAAAAATAGTTTAGTATTTATCTATTCACTATTTTAGTATATCTGAAAGACATAAAAAAAGCCCATTTCGTAAGAAATGGGCTTTTAAGCTTGTGACCTCGACTGGATTCAAACCAGTAACCTCTTGAGCCGTAATCAAGTGCGCTATTCAGTTGCGCCACGAGGCCTTAATGCGGGTGCAAATATAGGAATAAATATGTATCTTGCAAGCATGAATTTACATTAAAATTAAAAAAAATGAGCTTAAAAAAATATATACGTGATATTCAGGACTTTCCAAAGGAAGGAATTATGTTTAAAGACATCACTCCGTTGCTAATCGATGCAAATGCAAGGAAAGAATGCCTGGAAATCTTGGTTTCGACAGTGAAAGACAAAAAAATTGACAAGGTAATCGGGGTTGAAAGTCGAGGTTTCTTCTTTGGGGTGCTTTTGGCCGAGGAACTAAATGTAGGTTTTGTTCCGGTTCGAAAGCCAAATAAATTACCTTTCGATACTATTTCGGCGTCTTATGATTTAGAGTATGGTACTGATACTCTTGAAATCCATACCGATGCAATACAAAAAGGCGATAGAGTTTTGATTCACGATGATGTTTTGGCCACAGGTGGAACAGCAAAAGCCGTGTGCGAATTGGTAGAACGATTGGGTGGGGTAATTGTGCAGTGTAATTTCTTGATGGAACTTACTTTCTTGAATGGAAGGGAAAAGATTGCCGGAAACGAGATTTTTGCGGCAATGACTTATTAATTTCAGATAGCAGAATTAAGTTCGCTGATTACTGATTACAGCCTACTGAAATCTGCAAACTGTAATTTTATCCAAGCGCTCTGGTTGTAACATAATAACGATACCCAATAATAGCCATTTGCCATTTCTTGGCTTTTGTTACATCCAATCTTTGTTTGGTAAAGCTTGGCAAAATCAATTTGTTGATTTGAGCTAGAATTTTAAACATAATTTATTTTTTTTCAAAGATATAAAAAAAGACGGTCTTGATAAGTGACCGTCCTTTTTAATGATTTTTCGAAAAATTATTTTTCCTCTTCCTCTATCTTAGATAAGTATTTTTCCATTTGTTTGTCATAAACTTTCATTTTTTCATCAAAAGCTTCCATTTCTTTGTTGAATGGTTCCATTTGCTTGTCAAATTCAGCCATTTGTTTTTCGAAAGCTTCCATTTGAGGTTCAAGCTTTTTCATTTGTTTGTCAAATTCTTCCATTTTCTTATCAAACTCTTTCCAAGCTTTTTGATCTCCATGCATTGGGTCTCCTTTTGGTGCTTTAGGTGCTTTTGGCAATGGAGGATAAGCAGGAGTTTTCATTTTAAAATCTGGCGCTTTTGGCGGAGTAGGAGGAGCAGGAAAGTCTTTACTATCTATATTATAAGTGCCATTTTTAGTTACAATACGGATTGTCTTCCCATCCTTGTTAACATTCACTGATACGATTTTTTCTTGATCTAATTGCTCTAATTCATTTTGATCTACTTTTGTGTCATTGATATAAATGGTATTCTCATTAGCCGTTTTAGCGTAATTTTTTGTAATTATTCTAATTTCCTTTTTTTCATCGTTTTTGATGACATTAACTGTAGCAATTTTATTAGGATCTAATTCATCCATTTCGGTTTTATCTGATTTTGCTCCATCAATAAAAATTTGAGTGTCATCAGAAATACGGATATTAGGAGATGTAACGTTATTGTTTAGGGTTAATTTATCGTTCCCTTTGTTTTCTCCGGTAACGATGCCAATATTCGTGGTTCCATTATCATTTTTGGTAATGGCTATTGCAAAATCTTTTATAGGTTCGCTGCTATTCACTTCCGTAACTGTCTCTGCTTCTTTTCCTTTTTGCAGTTTAATTTTTAAACCAATTAATTCATTATTTGAGTTTCTTTTTATTTTAGAGAATGTGGTTTTTATGTCATATTTTTCTTTTAGAATTTCGGCTTTTTCTTTTAATTCAGCCTCAGTAGTATTTTTTGTGATTTTATAAACATCAACATCGTTTGTAGTTGCCTGTTCTGTTTTTTGATTCTGATTTTTTTCTTTTGCAATAACTTCCATTTGAAATAAAAATACAAAGGCGATTAAAGCAGGAAGCACTAATACATACTTCCAGGAATTCCATTTTTTTGATTGATTTTTGTTTAACATAACGATTCGTTTTTTGATTAATGATTGATAAAAATGATTGGTAAGCACAACACAATTTTCATGCGTTGTTATTTTTAAAAGCGTGAGCTGATACGCTTTTTTGTCGGATATGTTTTTTGTGGCTTCACTATCAGCAATGAATTCCAAGTTTTGTAAAATGGCTTTTTTGTACAGCCAGATAAAGGGGTTGAACCAAAAAAGGATGCAAAAGAAACGCGTGATTAAGACGTCTATCGTGTGGTATTGCTCACTATGCACTTTTTCATGTTCGAGAATACTTTCCATTTCGGCTTCGCTATACAATGATGAGTTGTATACAATGGTGTTGAAATAAGAGAAAGGAGCAATGTTTTCTTTTAAGTCAATGAATTTATGATCTGCCTGCTGATGGGGCGTTTTTCCTTTTAAAACGCGATTTAGGTTATAAAAGTCCAATGCAAATTGAGCTAGAAACAAGGCTATTCCAATTATGTATGCAATTGCGAGAACAAGATACCAGTTGATTTCAAAACTTTCCTCTTGCACAGGTCTCATAGGTAATCTTGACCAATCAAAATTGGTTGGTGTTGGTTCTACCCAAACAATCGTGGTAAAAACTATCCAAGGCAAAATTACGGATGTCAGTAAACCGGCAAGAAGAAACCAACGGTTTGCGGTAAAGAAAGTCTCTTTTCGCAACAGGAAATGATAAGCGATATAGAACATCCCTATTAGTCCGCTTGATTTTGCAATATATATGAATAGTGTTTCCATGTATGTTTATTGTTTTTTTATTCCGAAGCCTTTATTTGTTTTTTTGGTTGTCATGAACCCCATTTTTTTAATGGAATAGTTTTATTTCTTTGGGGTTTCGATCATAGAAAGAATTTCTCGTAATTCGGCTGCAGAAATTTTCTCTTCTTTGGCAAAAAAGGAAACCATGTTTTTATAAGAGCTATTAAAATAATTATCGATAGCGGTACTCATAAAACCTTTTCGGTAATCTTCGATACTTACAATCGGGAAATATTGATGTGTGTTTCCAAAGGCATTATGATTTACATATCCCTTTTCTTCTAGATTTCGGATGATAGTGGATAAGGTATTGTAGTGCGGTTGGTCTTCAGTGATTTCGGCCATAACTTCTTTTACAAAAGCTTTTTTTAGCTTCCATAAAATGTGCATGATCTCTTCTTCTTTGTTCGTTAGTTTTTGCATTTCGTTTATTTTTTAAATCTTGATCATAATTCCAAAACAAACTTACAACTATATTTCTAGTTTGCAAACTAAAAATATAGTTATTTAACTAAAATTTTAGTTTTGTATTGATTTTGTTGGGTTGAGATGGGTTTTCTAATAGGTTTTGGAAACCTTTTGATAGGTACATAAAAGATGATATAAGCACAAAAGGTCTTCTGGAATACAACTGTTGTGGTTCTCGGGTGAGGGGTAGAAGCAAGCTACCGAAGTAGCGCGGATGACCCGACAGCATTATGGGAAGGGGCCGAATAAGCGGTTTTGCATATTTGGCCCCTTCCTATAATGGTGGCACCCACTAATTATTATGTACGTGTTATTTTTGTTCTTTGTGAATCATTTTGTTGAGCCAAAAACAGCAAAGTAAGGATATTGCACCCAAAGTTCCCATGATAAACCAATTGACCTGATAGTTATAATGAGCAATAATTTCCAGACCTGTTTTGGAACTGGCTATATGTGCCAGGCTGAAACTCATGGTATAGAAGCCCATATATTTTCCTTCTTGTCCTTTTGGTGCGCGGTTGAGAGCAACGGCATTGACGAATGGGAATGAAAAAATTTCTCCAAAGGTTAGTAATATGATGCTAATTGTTAAGATTCCAACCCAAGAATCAAGTAACAAAATGTAATAGCCAAGTGTTATGAATAATGATCCGATTGCAATGCTTTTTATTTTGTTAGTTTTTTTTCTTTCCAAGGCACTTACGATTGGCATTTCTAAAAGGAAAACCAGTAGCCCGTTGATCGAAAGCAACATTCCGGTTTGGAATTCGCTTAGTCCAAATTTTTCATTATGGTATAATGGCAAAGTCGAAAATATTTGAAGAAAAACCATAAAAGTAACAAAACTGATAAAAAGCAAAAGCCAAAAGGGTTTGTCTTTAAATACGGATTTTGGAACTGTTTTGGTTATTGAATGATCTGCGGCTGCTGGTGTTTTCTTTTTTTCTTTGATGTAGAATGCAAAAATCAAAATTGCAATAATACAAGAGCTTCCGTCAATCCAAAACAGACCTTGGTATCCCATTCCTATAATAATCAATCCGCCCAATGCCGGGCCAGCCGTAAAGCCTAGATTCACTGCCAAACGAATTAAAGACAGCGCACGAACTCGATTTTCGGGTTTGGCATATACGCTCAGGGATACAAACATGGCAGGACGAAACATATCGGAAATGGCCATAATGACAAACATTCCAAAGCATAATCCCCAAAAGGTTGTAATGTATTGCAGCAAAATAAATAGGATTCCGCTCGTAAAAAGGCTAAAAATCATGATTTTATAAAACCCAATTTTGTCGCTCAATTTGCCTCCAATCCAAGAACCTAGCATGGAACCCAATCCAAAGGCAACCATAATCCATCCCACTTCACCATAGGTAAAATTCAAATCTTCCTTTAAATATTTGGATAAAAAAGGCAGCACCATAGTACCGGCTCTATTGATAAAAGTGATTAGGGCAAGTATCCAAACTTCGCGTGTGAATCCTTTGAAATTATTGATGTAGCGACCTAGTGCAGTTTTGAGCATGTAGTAAATTCTTATTATTGCAAATCTACAAAGTTTTTTAGGAGCTATTTCCAGCTATGCACTGCAATCTTTTTATTTTTAAAGAAAAAATAAAAAGGATTTTCGTTTCTATCTGGGCTAGGGCATTCGTTTTATCAAGTAGTCTATTTTTTTTAAAGAAGCGGAATGGGATTAAACTAATCCAAAGTAAAGGCAAAGTCGCTAAGAAGCAAAGTTTAAAACTGTATTCTTTGCGCCTCTGCGTCTTCGCGAGAGACTGATTCTATAAAATTCTAGCGTGAATTTTAGGGTTAGTATAAAAAACGATTGGCTACTAAAACATAAACTTTGTGGCTATGTAACTTTAAACTATTTTTGCTTAAAATTTAAAGATATGAGAGTTATACTGACTTTGGTTTTAATAACATTATTTAATGTAGGTTTTGGTCAAGAAAAATTTGATACGGCAGCAGTCGAAAAATTTCAAAAAGATATCAATATAGAATTTGCCGATGCAAAAACAAGTCCTTTACTGCCTGAAGATTTGGCTCATTTCAAGACATTGGATTTTTATCCTATAAATGAGAAAGCCTTTGTAGTTGCGCAATTCATTAGAACTGAGAACGAAAAACCTTTTGTGATGCCAACTACTGGCGCCAAAAAACCTATGTATGTAAAATATGGGGAAGCCCATTTTCAGTTAGAGGGAAAAGAGTTAAAACTGAATATTTATCGCAATATTGAACTTTCCAAAAAAGAAGAATACAAAGACCATTTGTTTTTGCCGTTTTCAGACTTGACTTCGGGTAAAGAGAGTTATATAGGCGGGAAATACATTGATTTGAAAATTCCAATAGGAAATACAATCGTTATTGATTTTAATCAGTCATACAATCCGTATTGTGCATACAGTTATAAATATTCTTGCCCAAAAGTTCCATTGGAAAACGATTTGGCAGTAGAAATAAAAGCGGGAGTTAAGAAATTTCATGACTAATGAAGTTTTTTAATTTACATACTCATAAATTCACGAATCAGCAAACAGTTTTGGAACTGGTGAATCAATACCCGCAAGAGTTTGATGCGTCAATTCCGTATTATTCCATTGGGATTCATCCTTGGTATATTAATCAAGAAAGACTGGAACTTGATCTGCAGATTATTGAAAGTAAATTGCAAGAACCCAATTGTCTCGCTCTTGGCGAATGTGGATTGGATAAACGAATCGAAATTCCGTTTGAATTACAACAAATCGTTTTTGAAAGACAATTGCTTTTGGCACAAAAATTAAACAAACCTGTTGTGATCCATTGTGTGGCGGCTTTTCAAGAGGTAATAGCTATAAAGAAACGATTGAAAATTACTGTTCCAATGCTGATTCACGGTTTTTCGAAGAACAAGCAAGTGGCTAAGGAGCTAATCGATAACGGGTTCTATATTTCGTTTGGGAAATATTTATTACGCAATCCCGAATTAGAAGCAGTTTTTCAAAGTATCCCCAATGATCGTTTTTTTCTGGAAACTGATACTGTGGAAGAAGGAATTGAGGAAGTATATGCCTTGGCAGCACGATATAAAAAATGGAACATGGATGAACTGCAACAACAAATAAAGAGTAATTTTGCAGCAGTTTTTAGAGGTTATGAATTATCGGTTTAGATAATGAGAATTTTAACGATTAAACCTTTAAACGATTAAACTTTTTAAAAAAATTAAACAAAGAAATATGGCAGAGTGGACAGAAAGAGCCGAACTATTATTTAAAAAAGAAGGATTACAAAGATTGCAAAATGCTCACGTAATGGTCGTAGGACTTGGCGGAGTGGGCTCTTTTGCAGCAGAGTTTTTGGCAAGGGCAGGAGTGGGAACGATGACCATTGTAGATGGAGATGTTGTAGATATTACCAATATAAATAGACAATTACCTGCTTTGCATTCTACGGTAGGGCAGCCTAAAGTAGATGTTGTAGGTGATCGATTGATGGATATTAATCCTGAATTGAATTTGATTCGAGTAAAAGAATTTCTTTCTCCAGAGCGGGCTTATGAAATTGTTTCTAATGAGTATGATTATGTTTTAGACTGCATTGACAGTGTAACTCCAAAATTGAATTTGATTATTTCGGCCAGAAGAAAAAAAGTCCGAATCATAAGCAGTATGGGAGCTGGTGGAAAAATGGATGCTTCTAAAGTAAAAGTGACTGATATTTCAAAAACCATAAATTGTCATTTGGCTAAAACAATCAGAAAGCGTTTGAAAAAAGAGAAAATCAATAAAGTGAAAGTAGTTTTTTCTTCTGAAATTCAAGATGAATGCAGTTTGCGTATGACAGATGGCTCTAATTTTAAAAAGTCATTTTACGGAACTAATAGCTATATGCCGGGATTATTTGGTCTGCATGCAGCTGAAACAGTGATTAGATATTTACTTAAGAAAGAGTAAAGGCGTTGAATCGTTTAATCGATTAAAAGGTTAAAAGGTTAAGGAGGTCAAATTTAAAATAACAAAAATATAAACTAGGTGTCTCAGTATCTTAGAAACTCAGCACCTTAGAATCTAAAAAAAATGATACAAACCGTAATTTTCGACATGGATGGTGTAATTGTAGATACAGAACTAGTACACCGTTATGCTTATTACAAACAATTTGGAGAACTGAATATTGTGGTTCCAGAGGAAATGTACACTTCTTTTACAGGGTTATCGACTCGTAATACTTTTCAGAAGTTGAAAGAACATTTTCAGTTACAACATGAAGTAGAAGATTTGATTTTGAGAAAAAGATCTATTTTTAATGATGCCTTTGATAGTAAAGAAGATTTGGCTTTATTGGAAGGAGTTGAAAATTTAATTAAAGATTTTCATCAAAATGGTATGCAATTGATTGTAGCTTCATCGGCTTCAAAAGTAACGATTGATAGAGTTTTTCGCCGTTTTGATTTACACCAATATTTTTCACATATAGTAAGTGGTGAAGATTTCCCGAAATCAAAACCACATCCTGCTATTTTTGAGCATGCAGCATCATTGTCTGTTGCACCAAAGGAAAAATGCATCGTTATTGAGGATAGTACCAATGGTGTAAAAGCGGCTAAAGCAGCCGGTATTTTTTGCGTAGGATATAATAGCTTCCATTCTAAAGACCAAGATTTGTCATTGGCTGATATTGTAGTCAATCATTTTGATGAATTGAACTTTGAGAAAGTGTCACAGTATTAATTTATAAATTAAAGATATATCGAATTTCAAAACAGTAATACATACTTTTATAAATAAGATATTTTATTTTTTTGAGTATTATTTTTTGATTTTCCATAATAGTAGTTTTTATAAAGTTGACTGTTAAGTCGTTAATGATAACTTCTTTATTAATCAAGTTTAATTACATTACAAACTTAGACCCGAACATCTTTTTTTTGTTATATAATTTTGTAAAAAGCTTGTATGATTTCTAAATTTCTTGAAGGAATGATATTTTTTTGTTCTAGTTGTAACGAAGCTTTAAAAAAAGTATAATAACTAATTTTGAATTAAGGAAAAATTAACATTTATAGTTTTTTGAATTTGTAAATTTGAAGAAATACATAAACCAATAATATGAAATGAGCATGTCCTTAAATTGGTCGTAACGACAAATAAAGTATGCGAATTACATATGACAATTAAAAATTAATAAATAAACACATATGAAAAAGATTCTTTTTGTTTTAGCTTTCATTATAACGCCCTTTATCACTGAGGCTCAATTGAGAACACCACAAGCCAGCCCGAAAGCAACCGTCTTTCAAACAGTTGGATTGACGGATGTAGAGATTGTTTATTCGAGACCTGCTGCTAGAGGTAGAGCTGTTTTTGGAAACTTAGTTCCTTTTGGAAAAGTTTGGAGAACTGGAGCCAATGAAAATACTACTATTTCTTTTAGTGAAGATGTCGTAATTGATGGGAAAACTTTACCTAAAGGTAAGTATGCTTTGTATACAATTCCAAAAATTGAAAGTTGGGAAGTAATTTTTTATTCTACCACAAACAATTGGGGAAATCCGGAAGTGTGGAATGAAGCGAATGTAGTTCTAAGAACTACTGTAAAAGAAGAATCCCTGCAAAAAGCTGTAGAGTCTTTTACTATTGGTATCAATAATTTAGATGCTAATTTTGCTTATTTGGATATGGCTTGGGAAAACTCTTCAGTTTCGATGAAATTCGAAGTTCCTACGCAAAAAGTGACTTTGGCTAATATTGAAAAAGCATTGGCAGGGCCTACATCTGCAGATTATTTTTCGGCAGCGCAATATATTTATCAAGCGAATGGAGATAATGCAAAAGCATTGAACTATGTTGATAAAGCTTTGGATATGAGTACTGAAAAACCATTTTGGTACACTCGTTTGAAATCACTGATTCAAGCCAAATTAAACGATTATAAAGGAGCTATTGAAACTGCAAAAATTTCTCTTGCAGCAGCTGAAACAGCAAAGAATCAAGATTACGTAAAGATGAATAGAGAAAGTATTGCGGAGTGGAGTAAAAAATAGGATACACTGAACT
>DATEOV010000632.1:0-3960 GCA_035273645.1 Flavobacterium sp.
GATCTTGCTTCCAAAAAAAAATAAGCGCAAATTTTAAGGCATAAAAAAACCATTCGAAATGCGAATGGTTTTTTTTTATGTAATGCGTTATTTTATAAAAATATATTTAGAAACCAATACACTAATGCGGCCAGTAATGCAGAAACAGGAATTGTTAGTATCCAAGCCCAAATTAAACTTACAGTTACTCCCCAACGTACAGCTGAGACTCTTTTTGTCAAACCTACACCAATAATAGAACCTGTAATAGTATGTGTTGTACTTACCGGAACTTTAAAATGCTCTGTGAAATACAGTGTTAATGCCCCTGCAGTTTCGGCAGCTACACCTTCAAAAGAAGTTACTTTGGTAATTTTGGAACCCATTGTTTTTACAATTTTCCAACCTCCACTTAATGTTCCCGCAGCAATTGCTGAATAACATGCTAAAGGAATCCAACTAGGCATTTTAAATTCGACACCATCCGATGGAAGTACTACATCTAACCAGGCATCCATATGTACACCATGATTTGTGTTGATATATACTGCAACAGCTGCTGCTATAATACCCATTACTTTTTGGGAATCATTACCACCATGTCCTAAACTAAACGCAGCAGAAGATAGTAATTGCATTTTTTTCAAAGCAGCATCAGCTTGATGAAGATTTAGACTGCTAAATATCAAGCAAAAAAGACTTACAGTTAATACAATGAAAGCTACCAAAAACCATTTTATATTGTGAGGTTCAAAAGCGACACTCCAAAAAATCGAATTTTCAAAACGAGGATTTCCTCCATCTTTTATAATCTCTTCATATGGAATCATTTGATTGTACACAAACCAAACGGTTAGTATCATTAATCCCATTGTAAACAATTTAGGGTAAATACTTTTACGAGAAGCATTCAATAACCAGATGGAAATTAAATACGAAGCCATTGCCCCCATTAACGGAGCTAAAACTATAAATGCAACAATAATAAGTACCCCTGAAGGCATCCCTCCATCTTTTCCTGCTTTGTACCAACTTACAATATCATACCAATGTTGTATTTTACCATCCGCATCAACATAACCTGAAAAACCATGAACGGCAATGGCGTGAGCTAAAGCTGCACCCGCAAAACCTCCAATTAAAGTGTGAGAAGAACTTGAAGGAATTCCAAGCCACCAGGTCAATAAATTCCAAACAATCGCTGCAATAACCCCTGCCAAGATAACGACAAGATTAATATCCATGGTATGCGCTGTTTTGGCAACTGTATCTGCTACTCCAAAACCAAACACCCAATAGGCTAAAAAGTTAAAAAAAGCTGCCCAAAGTACTGCTTGAAAAGGAGACAAAACCTTGGTTGCAACAACAGTAGCAATAGCATTGGCAGCATCATGAAAACCATTGATGTAATCAAAAATTAATGCTAAAACTATAATAATTATGAGTAAAGTCATATCAATATCTTCAAATGAATAGAATTAAATTAAGAATGTTTTACCGTAATAGATTCTAAAACACTGGCAACACTCTTACATTTATCAGTTGCTGATTCTAAAACTGATAACACTTCTTTATATTTAATGATATTTTTGGCATCGGTTTCGTTTTCGAAAATTTCAAAAACAGCTTTGTTATATACCATATCCGACTTGTTTTCCAACTTATTTATTTTGGCACAAGCGTTAGTGATCGTTTTCATATTGCTCAAGTTTTTCAACTCTTTAACTGCAACATCAATATTTTGACAAGCCTCTAGATTGATTTCTGTCATTTTACGAATTGATTTCGTGATTTTATCCACTTGATATAAACGCATTCTTGAAGCAGCACCATGAAGATAATCGGCTACATAATCAATTGAAGTGATTAGGGAGTGAATATCTTCCCTGTCAAAAGGAGTAATAAAATTTTTACTCAATTCTAAATTGGTTTGACGAGTAATATCTTCTCCTTTTTGCTCTAGTTCATCAATTTTGATAAAAAGAACTTCTCTTTCTTTCAAAGGAAGATTTACCGCTTCGTGCAAAATTGAAGCTAATTCAATTAAATTACTTGATGCTTCTTCGAAAAGAGGGAAGAATTTTTTGTCTTTTGGAACTAGAAATTGAAAAATACTATTTAATGACATTTGTTTAGTTTTTATTGGTGCAAAATTACTTCATTATTTAAAGCTAATGTTAAGCTAATGTTAACAAATCCTCTTCGATTTGAAAACTATTTAGAAAAGTCACTGTTTTCTCAATATCATAATGAAGAATTCTGTCTTCTTTCACCAACGGAACTTCTGTCCTGTAGGATTTTAAAAACATTTCAATAAAATCACTTGAATGTAAAGGTCTACGGTATTCAATAGCCTGTGAAGCATTCATCAATTCAATCGCTAAAATACGTTCCAAATTATCCATCACACGTAAACATTTGGTCGCACCATTAGCTCCCATACTCACATGATCTTCCTGACCATTGCTTGAAACGATACTATCTACACTCGAAGGAGTTGCCAATTGTTTGTTTTGACTTGCAATACTTGCAGCAGTATACTGCGGAATCATAAATCCTGAATTCAATCCTGGATTATCTACCAAGAAAGCAGGAAGATTGCGCAATCCCGAAATCAATTGATATGTTCTGCGTTCAGAAATACTACCTAGTTCTGCCAGAGCAATTGCCATAAAATCTAAGGCCAGAGCCAAAGGCTGCCCATGAAAATTCCCCCCTGAAATAATCTGGTCGCTTTCTATAAATATATTTGGATTATCAGTTACCGAATTGATTTCGGTTTTGAAAACTTTTTTCACGTAATCAAACGCATCTTTTGAAGCACCATGTACTTGCGGAATACAACGGAAAGAATATGGATCTTGAACATGCGTTTTAGCCTGTTCGATAATTTCACTTCCTTCCAAAAATTCCTTTACTCTTTTGGCTGTTGCAATTTGACCGTTATGAGGACGTATATAATGTATCAACTCATTAAAAGGTTCAATCCTGCCATCAAATCCTTCCAATGATATTGTTCCAATTAAATCGGCTAAAAATGAAAACTTGTTTGCTTTCATTAAGATATGAGCACCGTAAGCACTCATGAATTGAGTACCATTTAATAATGCCAAACCTTCTTTTGATTTTAAGACAATAGGCTCCCAACCAAAATGTTTTAAAACTTCAGTTGAATTCACTTTTTTACCTTCAAACCAAACTTCTCCTTCACCTAATAAAGGCAATGATAAATGCGCCAAAGGAGCTAAATCTCCAGAAGCCCCAAGTGAACCTTGAGTATAAATAACTGGCAATATATCATTATTGTAAAAGTCAACCAATCGATCCACTGTTTGCAATTGCACTCCAGAATGCCCATAACTTAAAGATTGAATTTTAAGCAACAGCATTAATTTTACAATATCGTTTGGAACTTCCTCCCCTGTCCCACAAGAATGTGACTTTACAAGGTTTTCTTGAAGTTTAGAAAGGTTTTCATTTGAAATTTTCACATTACAAAGTGATCCAAAACCAGTATTGATTCCGTAAATAGGTTCCGAATGAGAAGCCATTTTAGTATCCAAGTATTTTCTACACTTAAGGATATTTGTTTTTGCAGTCTCTGAAAGAGCAATTAATTTGTTATGAGAAATAATTTCCTGTAAGACTTCGAAAGAAAGTAATTCGGTACTTATATAATGTGTATTCTCCATTTTATATGTAGATATTTATTGTTTTTTATTGGTCATATACAATTCGCATATCAATATTGGTTTTGTTTCCCAATTTAAAGGATGCTCATTTCATTTGATTTTAAGTGTTCAAAATTCCATAAATCAATATTAAAAAGCAATGTTTTTTGATAATAATTTAAAAATTCATTCGAAATAAAATCTTCAATAGCTTTTCAACTTCAGTATATACCTTAAATCTTATTCTTTTTTAAAAAATTAATAGCCTAATTACCTTTTTTAAAGTTAAACATATCCTTTTTCGAGTATG
>DATEOV010000633.1:0-5265 GCA_035273645.1 Flavobacterium sp.
TAATGAGTACAAAGGAAAAGTGATTTTTTCAACTTCTTTTGGGCAGGAAGACCAAGTTATAACTGCTTTGATTGCCAAAAATGAATTACCAATTACCATTTTTACATTGGATACTGGTAGATTGTTTCAAGAAACCTATGATGTTTTTCATAGGACAATAAAAAAATACAAAGTAGCTATTCAAACTTATTTTCCAGAAGCCAGCGATGTAGAAAATCTGTTGAATAAAAAAGGACCGAACAGCTTCTATGAATCGGTTGAGAACAGAAAAGAATGTTGTTTTATTCGAAAAGTAGCGCCTTTGACCAAAGCCTTGAAAGGAAATGAAATTTGGATTACAGGTTTGCGTGCCGAGCAATCAGAAAACAGAAATGATTTGGCTGCCTTTGAATATGACGCTCATTTCAATATCATAAAATTCAATCCATTATTGAAATGGAGTTTGGAAGATGTTCAAAAATATATTGATGAGAATAATGTGCCACAAAATGCCTTGCACAAAAAAGGATTTGTAAGCATCGGTTGTGCGCCTTGTACAAGAGCGATTGCCGAAGGAGAAGATATCAGAGCAGGAAGATGGTCGTGGGAATCCAGTCATAAAGAATGTGGTTTACACCAGAAGTGATTTTAAATTAGGAATTATAAATTATAAATGATTATTGGAATCTTTAAATTTTTTCAATCATTTAATCTTTAAATTAAAAAAATGAGTTCAGTTTTAAAAACAAATGCTTTAGAAAGCGAAGCAATTTACATATTCAGAGAAGTGATTTCTCAATTCGACAAACCCGTTTTGCTTTTTTCTGGCGGTAAAGATTCAATTACATTAGTGCGTTTGGCTCAAAAAGCATTTTTTCCGGCAAAAATTCCTTTTCCATTGTTACACGTGGATACAGGACACAATTTTCCTGAAACGATTGAATTTAGAGATAAATTGGTAGCCGAACTAGGATTGGAATTAATCGTTCGTAATGTGCAGGATGCTATTGATGAAGGAAAAGTAGTGGAAGAGTCTGGGAAATATTCAAGCAGAAACAGTTTGCAAACGACTACATTATTGGACGCTATCGAAGAATTCAAATTTGATGCTTGTATTGGAGGTGCCCGTAGAGATGAGGAAAAAGCAAGAGCCAAAGAACGTATTTTTTCTGTTCGTGATGATTTCGGTCAATGGGATGAAAAAAATCAACGTCCTGAATTGTTTGATCTTTTGAACGGAAAAATTGAAAACGGTCAAAATGTTCGTGTTTTCCCAATTTCAAACTGGACTGAATTGGATGTTTGGAGTTATATCGAACAAGAGCAAATTGAAATTCCATCGATTTACTTTTCACACAAACGTAAAGTATTTATTAGAGACGGTATGATTTGGTCACATTCTCCTTTTGTTTACCAAGAAGAAGATGAAGAAATCGAAGAAAGAATTGTTCGTTTTAGAACTGTTGGAGATATGAGCTGTACCGCTGCGGTAGATTCTTATGCAGCAACAATTGCTGAGGTTGTTGGCGAAATCAGATCTTCTACTATTTCAGAAAGAGGAGCTAGAATCGATGACAAACGTTCTGAAGCTGCAATGGAGAAAAGAAAACAACAAGGGTACTTTTAGAAAAGTGTTGTTGGTTGATGGTTTTTAGTTGATAGTTCAATGATAAAATTGGAACCAATTTCATAAAAGAAGGTTTAATATTTTGAGTGGTTTAGTTTCTGGTGTGAAAATCCAACAACCGACAACCAACAACCAATAACTAATAAAAAGAATGGAAGTTTTAAAAATAGCAACAGCAGGAAGTGTAGATGACGGAAAGAGTACTTTAATCGGAAGGTTATTATATGATACACAATCTTTAACTACCGATAAATTAGAAGCAATTGAAAAAAGCAGTAAGCAAAAAGGATACGATTATTTAGATTTTTCTTTGGCTACTGATGGTTTGGTTGCCGAGAGAGAACAAGGAATCACGATAGACGTAGCGCATATTTATTTTTCAACAGCGAAAAAAAGTTACATCATTGCCGATACTCCGGGTCACGTAGAATATACTCGTAACATGGTTACTGGAGCTTCGACTTCACAGGTGTCCATTATTTTGATCGATGCCCGTAAAGGAGTTATTGAGCAAACATACCGTCACTTTTTTATCAATAATTTATTGAGAGTGAAAGACGTAATTGTTGCAGTAAACAAAATGGATTTGGTTGATTATTCGGAAGAAGTATACAACAAAATCAAAGCCGATTTTCAAGCATTAAATGCAAAAAGCGCCTACAAAGAACAAAACGTAAGCTACATTCCATTAAGTGCTTTGACAGGTGATAATGTGGTGGAAACATTAGGAAAAATGCCTTGGTATACTGGACAGACTATTCTGCAGCATTTGGAAGCTTTAGAGCCAAAAGATATTTATGATAATGGGCAAGCTCGTTTCCCAGTTCAAACAGTAATTCGTCCAAAAACTGAAGAGTATCACGACTTTAGAGGATATGCTGGAAAACTATATGGTAACAATATTAAAGTTGGGGATGACGTAACAGTACTTCCTTCATTAACAGAATCAAAAGTGACAAATATTCACTTTTTTGACCAACAGTTTGATGAAGCTACGGCTGGTTCTTCAATTACTATCGAATTAGAAAATGACATCAATGTTACGAGAGGAGATATGATTGTAAAATCAAGTGAGCTTCCTAAAATTGAAAAAGATATCACAACGACAGTTTGTTGGATGGATAGTAAAAAATTAGTGGCTGGTGCAAAATATTTTGTACAACATAACACAAATAGAGTTTTGGCCAAAATTGACAGCGTGAAAAATGTAATCGCAACCGATTATTCTGGGACAACTCCAGCGACTCAATTAGCAATAAACGAAATTGGAGAAGTAACGATTAAATTAAGCAAAGCCATTTATTTTGATGCTTATACAGACAACAAATCTAATGGAGCTTTCATCTTGATTGATGCTGCAACCAACACAACAGCAGGAGTTGGATTTATAAAGTAAACCTGCTGTAAGCTTTAAGCGATACGCTTTAAGCAAAAAAACACAAAGTTAAAAAAGCTTATAGCCTATAGCTTAAAGCCTAAAGCCAAAAAAAGATATGCAAAGTTTTAGAACAGAAATAGAGGACCCAATTGTCCAAAAAGAGATTATCGATTTAGAGAAAAAGATTTTTTCTTTCCGCAGTGGACAAATTGATGATGAGCGTTTTCGTAGTCTTCGTTTAGCACGTGGTATTTACGGTCAACGCCAAGAAGGCGTGCAAATGATTCGTATTAAATTGCCTTACGGAAAAGTGTCTAGCGAACAATTGAGAAGAATTACCGATGTGTCGGAAAAATATTCTACAGGTCGTTTGCACATCACAACGCGTCAGGATATTCAAATTCACTATGTAAGTTTGGACAGAACGCCAGAACTTTGGGCAGACTTGGCCAAAGATGATATTACTTTGAGAGAAGCTTGTGGAAACACGGTAAGAAATATTACGGCTAGTGAAACTGCCGGAATTGATGTAGATGAGCCATTTGACGTTTCGCCTTATGCACACGCTTTGTTTCAATACTTGTTACGTAACCCAATTTGTCAAGAAATGGGACGTAAGTTCAAAATATCATTCTCATCTTCTGATAAAGATACCGCTTTGAGTTATTTGCACGATTTAGGATTCATTCCAAAAATTGTAAACGGTGAAAAAGGTTTCAAAATAATGTTAGGTGGAGGTTTAGGTTCACAACCAAGCCACGCGGAATTGCTTTCTGAATTTGTGCCGGTTAACCAAATTATCCCAACTGCCGAAGGTGTAATTAGGGTTTTTGACCGTCACGGAGAAAGAGCAAAACGTTTGAAAGCGCGTTTGAAATTCTTAATCAAAGATTTGGGACGAGATGAATTTATGCGTTTGGTTGACGAAGAGAAAAAAGCATTGGCTTTCCATACATACGAAATAGACACTACTGATTTTGAAGGAGCAATTACGGAACCTTTATTGGAAGTACCTTCAGTAACGATTGATAATGTTGAAGCTTACGAAGCTTGGAAAAAATCGAACGTTATTGCACAAAAACAAGCTGGATATGTTGCTATTGGAATTAAAATTCTTTTGGGAGATTTTTATATCGACAAAGCAAGATTATTAGCGGATCTGGTTAAAAATTATGGTGCCAATGAGTTGCGTTTTTCATTAAGACAAAACATTCTTATCCGTAACATCAAAGAAGAAAATTTGCCATTTTTCTATCAGGAATTAGCCAAATTGGATTTTGTGACTTTAGGATACAATACCGTTGCTGATATCACTGCTTGTCCTGGAACTGACACCTGTAATTTAGGAATTGCAAGCAGTACTGGTATTGCCGAAGAATTGGAAAGAGTTATAGCAACAGAATATCCGCTATTTAATAGCAATGTTGATATTGCCATAAAAATTAGCGGGTGTATGAATGCCTGTGGACAGCACAATATGTCCGAGATTGGTTTCCAAGGAATGTCCATTAATGCTGGAAAACTGGTAGCTCCAGCACTTCAGGTATTGTTGGGAGGAAAGAATATCGGAAATGGTGTAGGGCGTTTTTCAGATAAAGTAATCAAAATTCCAAGCAGAAGAGGACCGGATGCCTTGCGATTAATCTTAAATGATTTTGAAGCAAATGGAAATGGACAGCCATTCGTAGATTATTACGATGCCAAAGGAGAGAAATATTTCTATGAGTTCTTGAAACCATTGGCTGATGTAACGAATTTAACCGAAGCTGATTTCGTGGACTGGGGTAATGCTGATAACTACGTAAAAGCAGTTGGAGTTGGAGAATGTGCTGGTGTTGTAATTGATTTGGTGGCTACATTATTGTTTGAAGCCAAAGATAAATTAACGTTTGCTCAAGAAGCTTTTGATGATAAAAAATGGTCTGACGCAATTTATTTGGCTTACGCTGGATTTGTAAATGGAGCCAAAGCATTATTATTGGCTGAAAACGAAAAAACAAACCACCACGCAGGAATTATTGATTTGTTTGATACTGTTTTCATCGAAAGCAAAAAAATAGAATTGGGATCAGATTTCAAGGATTTGGTTTATCAAATCAGAGCTAATGAACCATCAGAAGCGTTTGCACAAAAATATATACAAGATGCTATAGCTTTCTTCGGAAAAATAGAAGCATACAGAACCAAAGATTTAGCTAATGCATAAAACGATACAACCCAAAGTAACTTTAGTAGGCGCAGGACCTGGCGACCCAGACTTGCTTACGCTAAAAGGCGTAAA
>DATEOV010000634.1:0-3632 GCA_035273645.1 Flavobacterium sp.
TTTTGACAATCATAGCAATTTTGAAGTAAAAAGCACAGATATTAATCAGGACTATAATCCATCCGAAGAAGTCGAAAAATTTGTTTGGGCCGATGTGATTATCTATCATACACCAATTTGGTGGTTTCAATTGCCACATGCTTTCAAGAAATATATTGATGTAGTTTTTACCGAAGGCCATGCTAATGGTATTTACAAAAGTGACGGGCGCTCCTCTAAAAATCCTGCGATTAATTACGGTACAGGAGGAACGTTGCACGGAAGAAAATACATGGTCACTTCTTCTTGGAATGCTCCGAAAGAAGCTTTTACTTTGCCTGGTGAATTCTTTGGGGAAACAAGCGTTGACGATGGAGTGTTATTTGGATTTCACAGAATGAATGCTTTTACTGGGATGAAACCTTTAGAAAGCTTACATTTTCATGATGTTATGAAAGGGGCTAACGTTGATAGTGATTTAGAAATGTACAGAAATCATTTGACTCAATTATTTTTGAACTAATTATGGAAATAAATTTGACAGTAATTATCAAAAGTAAATCTGACCATAGGGAAGAGTTGAAGGCAATCTTGATAGATTTAACTAAGAATTCTAAAAAAGAAGCTGCTTGTCTTCAATATGATTTGCATCAAAATATGCAAGATCCGAATGTCTTTATTCTTCACGAAGTTTGGAAAAATAATGAAGGATTGGATTTGCATAAAGAACAATCACATTTTTTGAAATTTAATGAAGCTTCTGAACTTTTTTTAGAAGAAAAAATAACAGTTTTTGAGACTTTAAGAATTGGATAGTCAAAAAAATAGCCACTGAATTTCCAGTGGCTATTTTTAATTAAATAAAATTCAATTTAAATTTCTGTGGTCTTCTTTGCGGTAATTACAAAATACAACCCCACTATTATAAATGGAATACTCAACCATTGTCCGGTTGATAATATGTTTCCTAAATCGCTTTCAAAGCCTCCTTGGCTCTCTTTTACCGATTCCACTACGATACGTACCGTGAATAAAAGAACTAAGAACAAACCGAATAGAAATCCTGATTTTTTACGAGCATCTGTTTTCCAATAAAGGAAAAATAATGCAGCAAATACAAAGACGTAGCAAAAAGCTTCGTACAATTGTGCAGGGTGTTTGGCAGGAACCATCTCTAGTAAATTAGCATATTGAGGATTGGTGGCTATAGCGTCATAAGCTTCTTTTGGAGTAGAAAGTTGAGTCGCATTTACTGCTTCTCTTGGGGTAAATTGATCTCTAATAAAACGAATCCCAAACGAAGAAGTCGTTTCTTTACCCACAATTTCCGAATTGAAAAAATTTCCTAATCTCACAAAAATTGCTCCACTGGCAACAGGAATAACTACTCTGTCCAATATCCATAATAATGGCTTTTGAAGCACTTTTTTGCTAAAGAAATACATCGCAACGATAATCGAAACTGCAGCTCCATGACTCGCTAATCCTTGATAGCCTGTGAATTGAAAGTTAGGATTGAATCGGAATGGTAAAATGATTTCGGCTAGATTGTTACGGTAATACTCCCAATCGTAAAAGAAAACATGTCCCAATCGCGCACCAACTAATGTAGCGAGTACGGTCCAAACAAACAAAGAATCTAATTTGTCAATAGAAATGTTTTCCCTTTCAAAAATATGTTTCATGATGTACCAACCCAATCCAAAAGCAATTACAAACATTAAACTGTAAAAGCGAATTATGAAAAAACCTAAATCAATACCTTCGGAAGGATTCCATACAATGTTTAAAGCGTGTGTCATTTATTTTTATTTTTTGTGAAAATACTATTTTGATTTGATTGACTGTGTTAATTAAAAGGTAAGAAATTTTCTTTTTAATGAGTATGATTGCTTTTTTTCTCAGGAACAGGATCATAACCTTTTCCGCCCCAGGGATGGCATCTCAAAATCCTTTTTATTCCTAAATATCCTCCATAAAACAATCCGTGAATTTGTAAAGCCTGAATCATATAGCTTGAACAAGTCGGCTCAAATCGGCAAGCAGCGGGAGTAAAAGGAGAGATAGCTCCCTGATAAAATCGAACGAGTAAAATAAAGGGATAAACTATTATTTTTGAAAACATTTGAGATGTAATTATCTAAATTCTAAATGCCCGCTAATTTGCTGTCTGCTTATTGAATACTAAAACTCGTGCCTTCTTTTCCGTCTTTCAATTGAATACCCAAAGCTATTAATTGATCGCGAATTTGATCAGACAATGCAAAATCTTTATTGTCTCTTGCCTGTTTGCGCATGCCGATAAGCATATTTACTACACCCTCTAATTTGTCAGTATTTCCATTGGTTTTTTCTTCTTCCAATCCTAAAACATCAAATACAAAAGCTTGCATAGTTGTTGTGAATAATTTCAAATCGGCTGTATTTAAAGTCTCTTTTTCGTCTTTTAATAAATTAATAAAACGAACTCCTTCGAATAATTGCGCAATAAGAATTGGTGAATTGAAATCGTCATTCATGGCATCATAACACATTTGTTTCCAACTGGCAATATCTATTGAACTGGTTGCGCTTGCAGAAATTCCTTTTAAAGATTCCATTGCTTCCATCAATCTTTTATATCCTTTTTCGGCAGCAATAATTGCTTCGTCAGAGAAATCAAGAATGCTTCTGTAGTGCGCCTGTAACATAAAAAAACGTGCTACCGATGCCGAAAAAGCTTTGCTTAAAAAAGCATTGTCCCCAGTTAAAATCTCTCCTGGCAAAATATTGTTTCCGGTAGATTTGGCCATTTTTTTACCATTCAAAGTAAGCATATTGGCATGCATCCAGTAATTTACGGGAGTATGTCCAGTACAAGCTTCATTTTGTGCAATTTCACATTCATGGTGCGGGAATTTTAAATCCATTCCGCCACCGTGAATGTCAAAATGATTGCCCAAATATTTGGTACTCATTGCAGTACATTCTAGATGCCAACCCGGAAAACCATCGCTCCAAGGAGAAGGCCAACGCATAATATGTTGTGGTTCGGCTTTTTTCCAAAGTGCAAAATCCTGCGGGTTTCTTTTATCCGATTGACCGTCAAGATCACGGGTATTGGTCAGCATATCTTCAATATTACGCCCGCTTAATACTCCGTAATGATTGGTTTCATTGAATTTAACCACGTCAAAATAAACAGAACCATTGGCTTCGTAACCAATTCCTTTGTCGATAATGGTTTTTATGATTTCAATTTGCTCAATAATATGTCCCGTTGCCGTAGGTTCAATACTAGGTGGCAAAAAGTTAAAAGCATTCAAAATATCATGAAAATCGACGGTGTAGCGTTGCACAACTTCCATTGGTTCGAGTTGTTCCAAACGCGCTTTTTTAGCAATTTTATCTTCACCTTCATCCACATCGTCCACAATATGTCCTACATCCGTAATATTTCGAACATAACGCACTTTATAATCCAAATGCAATAAGTATCTAAAGATTACATCAAAAGACATAAAAGTTCTCACATTTCCTAGATGCACATTGCTGTAAACCGTCGGTCCACATACATACATCCCCACATTTCCTTCGTTAATTGGTGTAAATGTTTCTTTTTCTCCCGAAAGAGAATTGTATATTTTTAAGGTCTGACTTTTATATAAGGACAT
>DATEOV010000635.1:0-5343 GCA_035273645.1 Flavobacterium sp.
AAAACGTATTTATCAGAAGAAACAATTTTGGAGAAATTGAGGGCTATTCCGGTATAGCAAGAAATATTACTTTGTTGAAAGACATCGAATATGAAAATTCAAAAAGACAAGGGAAAATAGAAAAATATAGTAAAACACTTAAAGATTTAGCAGTCATTAACCACTCTAAGGGTGATGATTTTAACCAAACAATTATTAATATCCTAAAAATTACATCTGTAGAATTAGAAGTAAATAGAGCAAGTTATTGGATATATGATACTGATAAAATTATATGCGATAAACTTTATAAATCGAAAACAAACACAATAGAAAGCGGGCTTCAATTTTATAGAAATGAAAATTTAGATTATTTCGAAAAAATTGAAAGTAAACTTCAAGTTGTTCAATCCGATATTATATCTTATGCTACCAATAATGAAATAAAAAGTAATTATGTAAATACTAATAACGTATTTTCAACACTTGATACTCCTATTTTTATTGACGGAGAATTAAAAGGTATTCTTTCTTATGAATCCACAGAAAATATCAAAAATTGGGACAATGAAGATATTAATTTTGCCAAATCTATTTCTGATTTAATTGTAATCGCATTAACTTCTCAAATGCGCTTGGAAATAGAACAAAGACTTGCCTATAAAAGCGAACTACTTTTAGTTATAAATAAAAACACAAATCAATTTTTATTACAAAAAAGCACTAGTAAACTAATTATGGGAATTATAAATGAGATAGGAAAAATAACCCTATCCGAACGTATTTCCTATTTTAAGAAAGATCCAAAAACTCATTTATTTGACCAAAAATGTATGTGGACAAATGAACTAAAAGATTTTGACATAGTGCATCCTAAATTACAGAATCTCTCCTTTTCTGAATTTGATAATAATATAAAAGATGTATCACCTCAACATTTTTTTGAAAGTATTAAGGGTAAAATTCAAAATGAAAAAGTAAAATCATATTTAGAGAGTTTAAACCCAAACTCTATGTTGTTTTTTCCAGTTTTCATAAAAAATGAATTTGATGGTTTTTTTGCTTTCGATGATTCTACCAAGGAACGCATTTGGAGTAACGATGAAATTTCCATTTTACACTTATTGGTAAAAAACATTTCCTCCTCCATAGAAAGAAATATAAACGAAGCCATTATTGAAGAAAGTGAAGAACGATTCAGATTACTCGCCAATAACATTCCGGGCACTGTATTTCTATCCAATTATGACGAAAAGTTTACTAAAATTTATTTAAACGATGAAATAGAAAAGTTAACAGGCTATCCAAAATCTGATTTCTTAGAAAATAAAATATATTTTATAGACTTAATTCTTCCTGAAGATTTAAAAAATGTTTTATTAAAAAATAAATGTGCCTTAGAAGAAAAAAAACCATTGCATGTCATTTATCGAATTATGCATAAAAATGGTTCAATAATCTGGGTAGAAGAGTTTGGAGATTCAATTATAAAGAATGGAGAAATTGCTTTCATGGAAGGTATATTAATTGATATTACTGAAAAGAAAAATAATGAATCCATTGTAAAAGAAAAGGAATTGGCAGAAGCTGCAAATAAAGCCAAATCAGAATTTCTTGCCAACATGAGTCATGAAATACGAACTCCCTTAAACGGAATAATTGGCTATACCGATTTATTAATGAATTCTAAACTGGAAAATACCCAAAAACAGTACATGAATACCATTAACCAATCGGCTAATATTTTATTGGAAGTGGTAAATGACATTCTGGATTTTTCAAAAATTGAATCAGGAAAACTAGAACTCAATATAGAAAAATACTGTGTCGACGATATTATTCTTCAAATAAAAGAACTAATAAATTATCAAGCCCATTCCAAAAATTTAGAAATAAATTATATTATTGAGGAAAATGTACCAAAATACATTTGGGTAGATTATATCCGATTAAAGCAGGTACTTATCAATCTATTGACAAATGCAGTCAAATTTACCCAAAAAGGAAAAATTGACCTTACCATTTCACCATTAGAAATTCAAAAAAGTCAAACACTATTACGCTTTTCAGTAAAAGATACTGGAATTGGAATTCGAAAAAATAACCAAAAAATTATTTTTCAAGCCTTTTCACAAGAAGATAGTTCTACCACCAAAAAATTTGGAGGGACAGGATTAGGATTAACTATTTCTAATCAATTGCTTGGATTAATGAATAGTAAATTACAGATTAACAGTCAATTCAATATAGGAAGTACTTTTTTCTTTGATATAAAACTTAAAAGCAGCAATAAATCAAAACAAAAAAAAGCAATAGATACTGAAAAAAGTATTTTGGAAAATCGTATATTAACCTTAGAAAATGAGGAACCAAAAATATTGATTGTTGAAGACAACAAAATCAATATGCTCCTGACCAAAACATTAGTCAGACAGATTATTCCAAAATGTACTATTTATGAATCTGTTGATGGAGAAAAGGCACTTGTAAAAGCACTAGAAGTTGTTCCAGATATCGTTTTAATGGACATTCAAATGCCCTTAGTCAACGGCTATGAAGCTACGAAGCAAATTCGAGAAATCGAACAATTTAAAGATGTCATCATTATTGCCCTAACTGCAGGAACCGTAATGGGGGAAAGAGAAAAATGTATTGAAGTAGGTATGAATGATTATGTACCCAAACCTATTGTAAAGAAAACACTCGAAGATATTTTAGAAAAATGGTTAAAAGCTAAAAGCAGCGTATTATAAAATTGCCATGATGTCAAAATCATAAAGTAGATGGAGAATGGCAATAACTTATTCTTATAAAACTAATACTATCTAGATATGAAATGGATTGGCAGAAGACAAAGCGATAATGTAGAAGACCGCAGAGGCATGTCCTCTGGAGGCAAAACCATTGTTGGTGGAGGAATAATTGGAATTATTATTTTACTTGTAAATGTTTTTGGTGGAGAAAATGCTCAAATGATAACACCTATTCTAGAGCAATTCAACCAACAGCAAACTACCCAAACCGAAACTAGGGCATTGACAGAATCGGAAAAAAAAGAGGGAGAATTTGTCAAAACGTTATTGGCAGATAATGAAGATGTTTGGACTCAAATCTTTGAAGAAAACGGTCTGACATTTGAAGCCCCAAAACTTATTCTTTTTAGTGGTCAGGTTGAAACTGCCTGCGGTGGAGCAAGTTCGGCTTCCGGCCCTTTTTATTGCCCTGGAGACAGAACCATTTATATGGACATGTCTTTTTTTGAGGAACTTCGTACCAAGTTTGGAGCCAAAGGAGGCGATTTTGCAGTCGCATATGTAATCGCACATGAATTTGGGCATCACATTCAAACCTTATTGGGAACCTCCAAAAAAGTACATCAATTACAACAATCCAAAAGCGAAAAAGAAGGCAACAAACTTTCTGTTGCTTTAGAATTGCAAGCTGACTTTTATGCAGGTCTTTGGACACATTATAACGAAAATAAAAATGCCATGCTCGAAGAGGGTGACATTGAAGAAGCATTGAGCGCCGCAAATGCAGTAGGTGATGATGCCATTCAGAAAAAAATGCAAGGTCAAGTGGTTCCTGATTCCTTTACCCACGGCACTTCAGAGCAAAGAATGTATTGGTTCAACCGCGGTTTTGAAAGTGGAGACATCAAAAAAGGGGATACTTTTTCGCAGATGGAGTAAATCGGAATTTCATCAATGTTATTTTCAAAATTATGATTAAATCCTAAAACAAGTAGCATTTAATTTTTAACCATATAAGAAATATAAGGGTATTTAAGTCTGAAGGTTAAAGTAATTACTTATATATTCTTATATTTCTTATATGGTAAATCCTTTCTCAAAATTAACAGTACCTTTGCACCAACTTAAAGGAGTAAACTAAATAAATTGTGTTTGCTTCATAAACAATATTTATGTCATTCAATTCATTAGGATTATCTGATGCTTTATTAAAAGCCATCAGCAAAAAAGGATATACAACTCCTTCCCCAATACAACAAAAAGCAATTCCACCTATTTTAGAAGGTAAAGATGTATTAGCATCTGCACAGACAGGTACTGGAAAAACAGCAGGATTTACATTGCCCATATTACAATTATTATCTCAGGGAAAACACCTAAGCCACAGACCCGTTCGTGCTTTAATTTTAACGCCAACAAGAGAACTAGCTGCACAAATATTAGCCAACATAAAAGAATATAGTACATTTTTAGATTTACGCAGTACCGTAATTTTTGGTGGCGTAAATCAAAATCCACAAGTAAGTCAATTGCGTCAAGGGGTTGATATTCTTGTTGCAACTCCCGGTCGATTAATCGATTTGCAAAATCAAGGCTTAATTTCGCTTTCAAAAGTAGAAATCTTGGTTTTGGATGAAGCAGATCGCATGCTGGACATGGGTTTTTTACGAGACATTGAACGTGTCATGAAAGTGTTGCCTCCAAAAAGACAAAACTTACTATTTTCGGCCACTTTTTCAAAAGACATTAAGAAATTGGCAATGGGTATTCTACACCATCCAGTTCAGGTAGAAGCCACTCCCGAAAACACAACTGTTGATGCCATTATTCAAAAAATATATCCTGTTGCAAAAGAGAAAAAAACAGAATTGATTATTAAATTGATTACCGAAGGAAACTGGAAACAGATTTTGGTGTTTACCCGTACCAAACAGGGCGCCAACAAACTGACGGAAAGCATGATCAGTTCTGGCATTAAAGCAGCAGCTATTCATGGCAATAAAGGTCAAGGCGCACGAACCAAAGCCCTAGCTGGTTTCAAAAATGGAACCCTGACAGCTTTAGTTGCTACAGATATAGCGGCTCGAGGTTTGGATATCCCATTATTACCGCATGTTGTGAATTTTGAATTGCCAAATATTCCCGAAGATTATGTCCACCGAATTGGCCGAACAGGAAGAGCTGGCGCGAGCGGAGAAGCTATTTCTTTATTTAGTCCAGACGAAACCGTTTTTTTACGCGATATAGAGAAATTGGTCGGCCTTAAATTGCCCAAAGAAAACATCAAAGGTTTTGAACCAGATCCTAACGCATCAACCGAACCTATTAAACAAGGTCAAGGGAGACAACAACGCAACTCAACTCCTAAGAAACCAAAAACGGATACTGCAAACAGAAGCAGTGCTAATAGTTTTGGTCCAAGACGTCCCAGTCAAAATAATGACAGACGATCAAATCGATAAAATTATCTAAAAACGGGAGTTATTTTTTTAGGAGCAGAAATTTTTCGTTTCTTTTGAAGATAACTCCCACTATCCACTGCAATCTTATGGGGGCAAAATGCCAGCCCCCACAAGGATTTTCGTTTCTATCGGGGCTAAATTAGACATTT
>DATEOV010000636.1:0-3087 GCA_035273645.1 Flavobacterium sp.
AGCCCTATTTCTCGCAAAGGTGCAGAGCCGCAAAGTATAACACCAGTCATAAAAAATAAATCAAAAATGAATTACCCTAAGTAAGAATACTTACATTTGTTAATCAAAACAAGAAAGTGGCCAACAATGAACATTAGAAAATTGCTCTTCAATATAACAGTCCTGATAATGTTATCAGCATTTAGCGTTGCAAAAGCACAACAAAAAATCACCATTGTCGCCGCCGCCAATCTAAAAGTCGCCTTAGATTCCATAACCACCGTTTTCAAACTCCAAAACCCAAAGATTGACGCACAAGTAACCTATGGTGCTTCAGGAAAATTATTTGAACAAATTTCTAATGGCGCTCCTTTCGATCTATTCTTCTCCGCCGATATGGATTACCCCAATGAACTTAAGAAAAAAAAGCTAACCGCATCCGAAGTCAAAATGTACGCGACAGGAAAACTGGCCCTTTGGAGCAAAAAAACAGATCCCAACATCAAAAAGATGAATTCGCTGTTGAATGCTAACATCGTTAAAATAGCAATAGCCAACCCCGCAACCGCTCCTTATGGCGAAAAAGCCATAGAAAGTTTGAAATTCTACAAAGTATATAATAAGGTAAAAAACAAATTGGTTTTTGGCGAAAACATCACACAAGCCGCACAATTTGCCACAACTGGCGCCGCCGACATCGGAATCGTGGCTTTGTCACTCGTTCTCACCCCAAACATGAAGAAAGAAAACGGCAAATATTACATCATCCCCGAAAAAAGCCACGCCCCTTTGGAACAAGGTTGCGTGATTTTGAAGCACGGCCAAAGAAATGCAAACGCAACTAAATTTTACAATTTCATTTCCTCAAAAAAAGCGGCAGCTATTTTAAAATATTACGGTTATTCCACAAAATAAAGATGAACACACTAAACGGAAATATAATAACGATTCAGTCGCACGAAGGAATTTCATTGGTGAAAGTAAAATCCAACGATGCTACTTTCACTTCAATTGTTCTGGACACACCGGAAACTGCCTCTTATCTCGAAATAGGCCATTCCGTAAAAATCATTTTTAAGGAAACCGAAGTTATTATTTCCAAAGATTCCAATCCTAACATCAGCATTCAAAACCGATTGCAATGCACCATTGAATCAATAAAAAAAGGTGTTCTCCTCAGTCAAATCAATCTGAATTTTGGTAAAACTATTATAGAATCCATAATAACTACAAATGCCTGCGAGCAGTTGCAATTAGAAAAAAACGACTCGGTACTCGCATTAATAAAAACGAACGAAATAAGCTTATCTCCCAATGATTGATTTTGACCCATTATGGCTCACGGCAAAATTGGCGTTTATCACAACGCTTATTCTCTTGCTATTGGCAATTCCGCTTTGCTATTGGCTCGCGTATAGCCGTTTCCGATTCAAAGCGGTAATCGAAGCCATCATCAGTTTGCCTTTAGTGTTGCCTCCGTCCGTTTTGGGGTTTTACCTTTTGATTGCCTTCAGTCCAGAAAATGCTTTTGGCAAATTTTTATCCGAACATCTTGACTTGAGATTGGTTTTTACTTTTCAGGGCTTAATCTTGGCATCCGTTTTATACAGTTTGCCGTTTATGGTGAACCCTATTCTTTCGGGTTTGAAAAATCTGCCTGCTTCTTTACAGGAAGCTTCTTTTACATTGGGAAAATCAAGATTCTCAACCATCCTTAAAATCATTCTTCCTAATATTCGTCCATCCTTACTCACTGGAATCATAATGACCTTTGCTCATACGGTTGGAGAATTTGGCGTTGTTCTAATGGTTGGAGGCAGTATTCCTAAAGAAACCAAGGTAGTTTCCATTGCAATTTATGAAGAAGTCGAATCGATGAATTACGATAATGCCAATGTTTATGCGGGAATATTGTTTGTGTTTTCTTTTTCCATTTTGCTGGCCGTTCATTTGATTAATAACAAGTCTCGAAAAACAACTCTTTATTAATGATACAGTTTAACGCCTATAAAATGCTGCAAACAGCAGACGGAGAATTGCCCCTAGATGTTTCTTTTACTATCGAGGAAGGACAGTTTCTGGCTATTTATGGAAGTTCCGGAGCAGGAAAAACAACACTACTCCGAATATTGGCAGGACTTACCCAAGCAAACAAAACACATATCGAAGTAGCAAATGAAATTTGGGATGACTCTCAAAATAAAATTCATTTGTCTGTTCAAAAGCGTTCCATCGGATTTGTTTTTCAGGATTATGCATTGTTTCCAAATTTGACCGTAAAAGAGAATTTAGAATTTGCCTTGCAAAAAAACGACGATGGTAAAATCGTCCCTGAATTGATTGAACTGATGGAATTACAGTCTTTGCAAAACAGCAAACCACAAAATTTATCCGGCGGGCAAAAACAGCGTGTGGCTTTGGCAAGGGCGATTGTCCGCAAACCGAAAATCCTTTTGCTCGACGAACCCCTCTCTGCGCTTGATGACGAAATGAGGTTTAAACTCCAGGATTATATTCTGAAAATCCATCAAAAATATCAATTGACGACTTTCATGATAAGCCACAGTATCCCGGAAATATTCAAACTTTCGGATAAAGTCATCATTTTGGACAAAGGAAAAATCATCAAAGAAGGAACACCCGGTCATGTGTTTTCGGAAGAAAAAATAAGCAGTAAATTCAAGCTTACGGGAGAAATAATTAGCATCACCAAAAGCGATATTATTTATGTTGTCCAAGTACTTTCAGGAAACAATATCGTAAAAGTAATTGCCACCGAGGAAGAAATACAAAATTTTAGAGTTGGACAAAAAGTATTGGTTGCTTCAAAAGCGTTCAATCCAATCATTCAGGTTATCTCGTAAAATTCCATTTTGCTGCGCTTTTTTGGATAATTGCAAAAAAGCAAAATCTCTCCCTGTAGCCCAATGCCATTAAGTTAAGGGTTTCTTGCTAAGACTTTTTAAAAATATAAGTCTAGCAAAGACGCTAAGTCGCAAAGAAATCGGTTCAAAACTTTGCGCCTTTGCGCCTTTGCGAGAAAAAAAAAGCTAACCTAATGTTGCCTTTTAGCCCCGATTGCTTCGCCAGTTCGCTTCGCTCGTGTTA
>DATEOV010000637.1:0-2373 GCA_035273645.1 Flavobacterium sp.
TTTTGAATGTATTCCTGAGCGGACTTTCCTGTTTCTTTTTTAATTAGATCACCAAAATAATTAGCTGATAAATTAAGTTCACCAGCGTAATAGGCAACGGATGGTAGTCCTATATTCTGAGGTTTATCTGAGGAAAAATAGCTGTTCAGTAATTTTTCAAATTTTTCAACAATTCCTTTATTGGCATTATCTCTGGTAATAAATTGACGATCATAAAATCTTTCACAATAATTCAAAAACAATTCAATATTTGAAGCAATAAGTTTTTTGCTATGCTTGTCAATGGATTGTTTTAACTCTATCTCAATTTTTGCAAAAGTATCCAATACAAGTTGCTTTTCTCGTTCGGATAAATGCAATGCTTCGCTGGTATTGTAGCTGAAAAAATTGTAGTCATGAATGCTTTTTGCAAGTGATGTACCTCGAATTAAATCTGGATGGAAAACCAGCCCATGTCCCATTGGTTGATAATAATCTATTTTGTTTTCTACATCAATAACCTGGCCAGGTGATATGAAAACCAAGGTTCCTTCCTGATAATCGTAATAGTTGCGGCCATATTTTAAGTCGCCACAGTTCACTTGTTTTAAAAACACACAGTAAAGTCCGAAGTTCATTTTAGAACCGGTTCTTTCCTTTGCTTTTGAAAAATCAATTATGCTAACCAGCGGGTGCAAAGTTGCATGATTATTAAAAGTATTGTACTCACTAATGGTCTCAAAATTAAATACTTGTTCCATGTTTTGTTATTTTGTTATACAAATTTAAACATTTAAATATAGCTATTATAACAGTTTAAGTTCAATCAGTAATCTTGGTAGTAGATTCAGTAATTCATATACCAATTCCCTTGTATTTAGTTCGGTAATTTGTAATAGTTAAATAATTAAAACTTTATTATTGAATTGCTATGAATAATATAAAATTAAATAACGGTGTTGAAATGCCAATTTTAGGGTTTGGCGTATTTCAAATGCTGGATATGGCAGAATGTGAACAAGCTGTAGTTGATGCCATTGAAAGTGGTTATCGATTAATTGATACAGCTGCATCTTATCAGAATGAAGAAGCTGTGGGAAAAGCAATAAAAAGATGTGGTATTGCTCGTGAAGAACTGTTTATTACTACCAAACTTTGGGTTCAGGACTCAGGATATGAACAAACGAAGGCTGCTTTTAAAAGATCTTTAGACAAGTTACAATTAGATTATTTGGATTTATATCTTATTCATCAACCTTATGGTGATGTATTTGGTTCATGGAAAGCAATGCAGGAATTATATCATGAGGGGAAGATCAGGGCCATTGGTGTATCCAATTTCCAACCCGATCGTATAATGGATCTAATTGTAAATAGCAATTTTACTCCTGCTGTTAACCAAGTTGAGACTCATCCTTTTCAGCAACAGATTGAGACTCAGAAATTCCTAAATGAAAATAATATACAACCTCAGTCATGGGGTCCTTTTGCAGAAGGAAAAAATAACATCTTCAACAATGATCTGTTGATCAACATAGGTAATAAGCATGATAAAAGTGTAGCACAAGTAATACTTCGCTGGCTTATCCAAAGAAATATTGTTGTGATTCCTAAATCCGTTCGCAAAGAGAGAATAAAAGAAAATTTTAATGTTTTTGATTTTGAACTTTCAGATGGAGATATGCAAAATATTACCACATTAGATATGAAGCAAAGTCAGTTTTTTGACCATCGTGATCCACAAATGGTGAAGTGGATAAGTGAAAGGAAATTGGATATTTAATCAAAAGTAAAATAAAGAGTTGAAATAGTAATAAAAAAATTAATTGATGTTTCTTCCATAGGAAGGCAAAATAGTATTGAAATTAAACCATAAAATTTATTATGAAAGCAAAAATCATAGGGCTTTTTTTATTGATAGTGACTGCCCAGTCATCGTTCGCACAGCAAAACAAATTAGACAATTCTAAAATAACTGATGAAGAACAAGAAATTATTCAACTCTCAAAACAAAAATGGCAGTGGATGGCGGATAAAAATCTGGACAAGCTTGAACCACTTTTTGATAACAAATCAAAATTTGTCCATATGAGTGGTACTTGGAAAAAGGGTGAGGAACTTGATATTATTAAAACTGGTAGAATTTGGTACAAGAACGCTAAGGTTCATGATGTAGCAGTAGAAATTTTTGAAAAAACGGCAATCGTTTGGAACCGAATTACGCTTGAAGCTATTGTCCGAGGCAGTGAAGTTACGACTGAATTTACTGTGACAGAAGTCTATAAAAAGCAAGGTAAAGATTGGAAGCTTTTAGCCTTAACATTCAGCAGTGTGCGAGACACCCATCAGATTCAGAAATAGTAAAAAAATATAACTCTAATTTAAAAAATAATA
>DATEOV010000638.1:0-2016 GCA_035273645.1 Flavobacterium sp.
CCGAGTTGACCAATTGGCAAGATCCTAATTATTTTAAGCTGCTGAGCACATTCGATCAAGCTAAAAACTTCCAGCAATTTAGCACTCCGGATCGCGTCAACGATGCTATTATTAACCCGGTTACAGAGAAAACGTTGATCCAGATCAATCATTACAAAAATATTATTACTAAGTTATTGGGTAGTGAAAGCCACCATTTAACTTTTTTTGAACTTCCCGCCGGATTGCTGTTGGCCCCACATAAAAGGGATGATAAAACCACAATTAAAGTTATCCAAAACGACTACACAATATCCGACCAAACTTTTTGGGTTTATCCAAAAAAAGAAGAACCTATCAAACGAAGAATTTTAGAGCGTGGAAACTTGGAACTGAGCTTTGTCGCAGAAGCATCGAATAACAAAACGCCCCCGATTCCCGTCCCCCCAGCCCTCCGAGCCATTGGTATACTCAGTAGCGAGCGTTTCCAAACCCGAATTTCAAGCGATCCCTGTGTATGTCTAAGCGCGGGAATCCCCACTGACGACTATCTTCCTTCTTTGCTTGACGAAGGAGAGTTATTATTTTTAAACCAACAGAGTAACAAAGAGGAGCGATTTGACATTAAAATCAAAGGTCCCCTTCTATTAGGAAGTTCAGGTGCAACATTAAAGTTCTCGTATAACAATCACGACCTTAACGGCATTGATTCCAGTATTTCGCTCGTTGAATATGAGCATCATTTCCAGGACGGAAGGGATAACTTCATTAAAGTCGCCCGTATCGGCGTAATTGCACCTACTTCACAAAAAGCTTTACATGTAAAGATTGCAGAACGAAAAGAACTTGACGGGATTAGTTTTGTAGATTATAAAGAGTTTGTAGAAATTATTGAAACCGATAAAACGTTTCCACCTCCATCCAATAAAATCAGAAATGGCATCAGCTATCTTGGGCCCGGAACAGCAGGTTCAGAACTAACCCATTATGACAACCAAATACATTTCAGCCGGATTGTAACTCGGTTCAAGAGAACTCCTCCTATTAAAGTAGTTAACGAATGTCTCAACCATTTTTGGGTTTATACGGAATTCGCCCACGGAAATCCTATATCCAATGCAGATTTAATGCAGCTCGAATTTGATTACCATGATAAGAATGGGAAAAAAACAGACAAGGCGGTAAAACACCCTATTTTCTTTATGAGGAGGGATTTTTTCTGCAGTAGCGACATGTCCGCTTTACTCCAACGCGAGATGGAAACCTTCGACGATGGTGTAAAGCTCAGAATGGCATTGCAGAACCAATTGATTGCATTTACCCCAGACGACCCAACGGTTGTAGACGGAAGCCCAAAAATCGACAATAAAATCAACCAGATGGCAGCCGAGTACAGTGATTACTATTTTACTATTGCACAACCGCAGGCCGGTGTTTCAAATATTTTTGATGAAGCAGAATTTGTAATATATCCGCAGATTTCGCGTGCTAAGGTTTATATTGAACATTATCAGCAATACAGCCAAACACCGCTACCATCGCTGGTGAAGTATAACAACGCATATCTTCGGGACTATTTTGATGATAAGGAGAATGTCGCAAAGGTATTACTGGAACAATCTTCAGATTTCGTAAATGGAGAAATCCATAATTTTTTAGGTGCTAAGAATACGGACCTTGAAAACAATACCAAACTAAATGCAGGTTATAGCAGGATTGTAGAAGTTTTTAACGAGGCCGGTGATCGGGTTGGCGGTATGATTAATCCGGGAATTAGGAACAAATTAATTGCGTTCGGAGAACAAGCACTTACGTATCCGGCAAATGTTAATGAGCAATGGAAAACGGTAGGAAATCCAATGGTAAAGGGTATTCAAGTAGATAAGGTATTAAAGGCGATAGATATTTTCAGCACTGATGCCGAGGTCGCAGGAGTTAGCCTGATAGATATCCTGGGTGAAATTTCTGACGCAGGAGGAACGCCAGGCTTTGCTGCCGATAAGCTTCTGCAGCAAATTCAAAATTTTAAAACATTTA
>DATEOV010000639.1:0-2011 GCA_035273645.1 Flavobacterium sp.
TTACGCTTATGCAGCTCAATATCCAAATGAAGTTAAAAAATTAGCCTTAATGGATGCTTTGCTTCCGGGAATTGAACCAGTTTGGTCACAGGTTTCGGCTTCAGCGTGGTGGTTTGGTTTCTTTGGATGGTCAGCTTCTGGTGATATCGTAGCAGGTAAGGAAAAAGAGTTTTTGACCAATTTTTGGCCAGTAGTTGCTTTTGCAAAAGATTCTTTCACAAAAGAAGAAACAGCTGAATTTATCCGTGCCTATTCTGTCAAAGGGGCAACAAACGGTAGCTTTCATTGGTTTGGTGCTTTCAAGCAAGATGGAAAAGATAATGTTGAATTGATGAAACAAAAATTGAATATGCCAGTATTGACAATGGGGGGACAGTATTTTGCAGCTGCATTTTTAAAAGATCACACAAAACTTGTGGCGAACGATGTAAGCGAAACAAATATCTCTAATTCAGGTCACTGGTTAGTTCAAGAAAATACGCCAGCGGTTCAAAAAGGTTTGTTGGACTTCTTTTTGGATAAAAAATAATTTAATAAATAAATCAATAACAATTTAAAAGTAAAAAAAATGTCAAAATTAGTAAACAAAGTAGCCCTAGTAACTGGGGGAAATAGCGGAATCGGGTATGCAGCTGCCGAAGAATTAGTTGCACAAGGTGCCAAAGTAATTGTCACAGGAAGAAATAAAGAAGCTTTGATAAAAGCAGAAAGTGAATTGAACGTAACAGGATTTGTTGCAGATCAAGCCGATTTAAAATCAATTGATAATTTGGTTAGTGAAGTAAAATCTAAATTTGGAAAAATAGACATCATTTTTCTAAACGCAGGAACAGCATCATTTGCTCCGGTAGAATCTGCTTCAGAGGAGCATTACGACAGCATTATGAATGTAAATGTAAAAGGAGTTTATTTTACAGTTCAAAAATTGCTTCCAATTTTGAATGAAGGTGGTTCTATAATTTTCAATACTTCAATCAACGCCAATATTGGTATGCCAAATTCAAGTGTATATGCAGCAAGCAAAGGAGCAGTTTTGTCTTTCAACAGAGTATTGGCAACCGAACTTGCACCAAGAAACATTAGAGTTAATGCCATTTCTCCTGGTCCGGTTGAAACACCGCTTTATGGAAAATTAGGATTGAGTAAAGAAGAAGTTGAAGGATTCGGATCTGTTTTGGGAGATAAAATTCTTTTGAAACGTTTTGGAAAAGCTTCTGAAATAGCAAAAACTGTTGGTTTTTTAGCTTCAGATGATTCTTCATTCATTACAGGAACCGAAATTGTCGTTGACGGTGGACTTACTGTAAATTCAGTGGTATAATTTTTTTGCTCTTATTTAGGAATGAACGTTCCTATTTAATATCTTTGTAAATCTTTAATTATTACGTTTATGGCAAGATTAAAAGTATTCAACGAAGAAGATGCTTTGGATAAAGCAATAGAAATTTTTTGGAACAAAGGCTACAACGGAACATCCGCACAAGATTTAGTAACACATTTAGGTCTAAGCAGATCCAGTCTTTACGACACTTTTGGCGATAAGCATTCTTTATTCATTAAGGCGTTGCAACGTTATCAAAAGAAATCATATGACGATGTAAGTAGTCTTTTGCAGAAATCGACGAATATCAAAGAAACAATCAAAGATATGTTTGTGCAGGCAATCCTTGAAAGTTTTGAAGATAAAATCACAAAAGGATGTTTTATGGTTAATAGCACCGTTGAATTAGCGATTCATGATGCTGAAATCGAAAAAGTTGTCAATGATAATAGACAAAAGATGGAAGAAGTTTTCTTTCTGGCTGTCAAAAGAGGACAGGAACTAAATCAAATTTCATCGGCAACAGATTCAAGATTATTAGCCCGTTTTATATTTAATAATTATTCGGGCATAAGAGTTTTGGCTCGATCAACGGGAACACCAAAACAGGTTTTCGACGATGTGCTGAAGGTTTTGTTATCCGTGTTATAGTATTCTAATATAATTGTAAGCCACCCATTTTTTGGGTGG
>DATEOV010000640.1:0-2668 GCA_035273645.1 Flavobacterium sp.
TGGATACGTGTTTACGTCACCAATGGCGAAAATTCCTGTAATATTCGTTTGATAATCCAAAGCGTTGTTTACTTTGATTGCATTTTTTTCGATTTCCAATCCCCAGTGTGCAATAGGACCTAATTTTGGTGTTAAACCAAAAAGTGGAATAAAATAATCGCATTTTATGTTTTGGTGAGCACCTTCTTCTTCAACATCAACTGATTCTAAATGCTCAGCTCCGTTTAAACCTACTACTTCTCCCGGAGTAATCATTTTGATTTTTCCAGCGTTTTTCAATTCCTGTACTTTTTCTACAGAATCTAGAGCTCCTCTAAATTCGTTTCTACGGTGAATTAAAGTAACCTCTGAAGCAACATTTGCCAAGAAAATACTCCAGTCCAAAGCTGAATCTCCTCCTCCGGAAATCACAACTCTTTTGTCTCTGAATTTTTCTGGATTCTTGATAAAGTATTTAACTCCTTTATTTTCGTAGAATTCAATATCCTCAATTAATGGTTTTCTTGGTTCAAAACTTCCTAATCCTCCAGCAATAGCTACAACAGACGCGTGGAATTTTTTTCCTTTATTTGAAGTAACAATAAAACTTCCGTCTTCTTGTTTTTCAATAGTTTCTGCACGCTCGCCAAGAGTAAATCCAGGTTCGAACTGCTTGATTTGTTCCATTAAATTATCCACCAAATCACCCGCTAATACTTCAGGAAATCCTGGAATATCATAGATAGGCTTCTTTGGATACAACTCTGATAATTGTCCTCCCGGTTGTGGTAAGGCATCCAGAATATGACATTTTAATTTTAATAATCCTGCTTCGAAAACGGCGAATAGACCTGTTGGTCCAGCTCCTATTATAAGTATGTCTGTTTTAACCATTATATTTAAATTTTACTCTTATTAATTATTTTCAATTTAGCGTGCAAATAAACGAATGCTTTCAATTTCTGAATATGATAATTATCAGAGAATTTTATCCGTTATTTCTATATTTATTATTTCTTCAGTCCTTCTGTTATTTCGTTCATCTTTTGAACTTTTTCTTCGAAATTACCTTTCAAAGTCTTTCGATATTCATTCAGGTTTTGAACCATTTTATTGATATCTTCCGGAATCATCGGGTTAAAACCCGACGCTATTGAATACTCATTCTTTGTTCTTTAATGCCTCCGTGATTTCGTTCATCCTTTGCACTTTCTCTTCGAAATTCCCTTTCAGTGTTTTCCTGTATTCGTTTAGATTTTCGACCATTTTATTAACGTCTTCCGGAATTACCTCTTCAAAAAACTCTCGTAATCTTTTGGCAGTCGTTGGTGATTTTCCGTTGGTCGAAATGGCTATTTTCACGTTTCCTTTGGTCACGATTCCTCCCAAATAATAGTCACATAAATCTGGAGTATCGGCAATATTGCAAATCAAATAACGCTTTCGAGCTAACTCATAAACCTTTTTATTGACTTTCAAATCATCGGTACACGCAATGACCATATTTCGTTTCTTGAGCATTTTTTTCTTGAACTTCGCTTGGGTCAATTTTACCGAAGGATGCTTTTCGACTAATGCTTCCAATTCAGGTAGAAACTTTGTCGCCACAACCTCAACATTGGCGTTGGGGCTTGATTTCAACATAAACGACAACTTTTCCAAACCTACATTTCCACCACCAACAATAAGCACATTGATGTTGTGTAGTTTTAAAAAAATGGGATATAATTCGTTTCTTTCCATTATAACTTTATTTCAGCAGCAACAAACTCTTCGTAAAAACCTTTTAACTGATTGCTTTCTTTGACCACTTCTCCAATTACAATAATTGCAGGCGAGCCTAATTTATTTTCGACAACCACTTCTTGAATCGTATCAATTGTTCCAACACCTATTTTTTCATTTGGTGTTGTTCCGTTTTGAATAATCGCAACGGGAGTTTCTCCTTTGGATTCTTTTTGAAATAAACTAACAATTTGTGATAGTTTACTCATTCCCATCAAAATCACAACAGTCGCTGATGATTTTGCTGCAAGAGCGATATCACTAGACAAATTTCTGTTGGAAGTGGTTCCTGTGATTACCCAAAAACTTTCGGAAGTTCCTCTTTTGGTCAATGAAATTCCCTGATAAGCGGGAACTGCAATCGCGGATGAAATTCCGGGTACTACAAATGTAGGGATTCCAAAACTTTCTGCGTAATCTATTTCTTCACTTCCTCTTCCGAAGATAAATGGATCTCCTCCTTTTAACCGAACCACGTGTCCGTAAGTAAGCGCATTATCGACAATCAATTGGTTGATTTGATCTTGCGAATATTCGTGACAACCGATTCTTTTCCCCACAAATATTTTTATGGAATTTTGAGGAGCATACTTCATTATTTCCTCATTGGCCAAGGCATCATACAAAACCACATTCGCTTCAGCAAGTGCTTTTACGCCTTTTAGCGTAAGCAAGTCTGGGTCGCCAGGTCCTGCGCCTACTAAAGTTACTTTGGGTTGTATCATTTTATGCATTAGCTAAATCTTTGGCTCTGTATACTTCAATTTTTCCGAAGAAAGACACAGCTTCTTCTATATATTTTTTAGCAAATGCTTCTGTTGGCTCATTCGCTTTGATTTGATAAACCAAATCTTTGAAATTTGAACCCAACTCTATTTTTTTGCTTTCGATAAATACAGTGTCA
>DATEOV010000641.1:0-2003 GCA_035273645.1 Flavobacterium sp.
TAGCGAACCTCATGCTTATATTTCACCGAAAAATTACGACAAAGAACTGAATGTACCGACCTGGAACTATATTTCAATTCATGCTTATGGACACGGGAAATTGATTACAGAAACAGAAAATACTTTTGAAGTACTTGAAGCGACAATTGACAACTACGACACTTCATATAGACAACAATGGAACAATTTGCCAGAAGAATATAAATTGAAAATGTCAAAGGGAATAGTTGCATTTGAAATTCTTGTTTCGGATTTACAGGCAAAGAAAAAATTAAGCCAAAATAGAACGGATACGGAAAAACAAAAAATCATTGACACTTTATCAAAAAGTAATAATACAAACGAACAATTAATTGCGGACTACATGAAAAAGGATCAAGCGGCGGGCAATTAGAACTGCCTGCAACAGGAACTTTTGTCATGTAACGGAGCGACGAATATATGCTCAACTTTTTTCAGGACGGGTCAGGTCACTATTATGCTTCAGTTCCAACCGACGAATAACGCCAGGCTGTAGTTACGGGCTGAAGATTTTCAAATGCCGCCACATCGCCAGGCCGTAGCCGTTGGATGCGCTTTACCTTCAAAAAAAATATTCTCCCATTGCAGGTGGAAAACATCTGTACGTAAAGTAACTATATAGGTTTACCTTGTATATAACTTTAATCTTTCTAAGAATTTAGAGTCTCCAATTAAATCTGCCGGTAAGAGCAACAGTACATTGCTTTCTCTTTTTTTTACTGATTTTAAAGCGGCTCTGGTCAAGTATTATGGCTATGCGTGTCTCAACGTCTTCTGTATGCCAATCATGATCTGTTTAAGAAGTTGCGTACAGCATTTCGGTTTTTCTAAAAAATGTCCATCTAACCAACCCCGGGAACTTATGATAACTGGTCAGGATAAATTCACATATGATTTTCACTTGGCTGATCATGACGGGCAAGCTGCCATTGCCATGGGCGAAACGGACTATGAGAATTTTATTAATGAGTTCACTAATTTCCCATGGCTTGATCAATTAGAGATAGCGAATAAATTAAAGAACACTTCTGCCACAATCACAGTACAAGACTCCCAGAACGAGACTGAACTTTGGACTTCAATTGCAGGTAACAGAGATAATCATGGTTATATAGTGGGTTACAATTTTCCTAAGACAATTAAGGGCAATCTTTTTAGAAAAGAAAGAACTGTAAAATGGGTGATAATGTATGCAACAGAAGTCACGGAAAAAATAGTAAACTGCTACAACCTGTTTTTTAAAAGAGATACAACAGGTTTGATACTGGAACTTGAACAACTTTACTTCTACGGCGAGACGGAAGCCCACAAACAAGAATTTTAATTCCAGGTAATTAGTTACCCTCTCTTATTCCGTATATTTAGTTTACTATTCAAAAAAAGAAATATTTTCTATGAGTTTTACAATTGCGATATCAAAAGATAGGGTGCCATTTAAGAAAAACATTTGGCTATTTGCATTTATTGCAGTGTTTGCTTTTGTATGGTCCAATTCTCTTATTGGCACTACTGACATGGCTAATTGGCTACTCGAAAACACATTGTCTTTTATTTTTTTGGTCTTCATAATTATAAGCTACAAAAAACATCAATTCAGCGATCTAAGTTATTTACTCATTTGCATTTATTTGTGCCTGCATGTATATGGCTCTAAATATACCTATGCTGAAAATCCATTTGGCTACTGGCTCCAGGATGTTTTGCATTTATCAAGAAACCATTATGACCGTATCGTACATTTTTGTTTTGGTTTTTTACTTGCCTACCCTATGCGGGAAATGTTTTTAAAATGGTTAAAGTACCCGAGATGGGTAGCCTGGCTATTGCCAATTGAAATAACACTTTCCATCAGCGCCTTCTACGAATTAATTGAATGGGCTGTTGCTGATCTGTTTTTCAAAGCACAGGGGGACGCCTATTTGGGAACACAAGGTGATATATGGGATGCACAAAAAGATATTTTTGTAGCATTTTGCGGGGCT
>DATEOV010000642.1:0-3604 GCA_035273645.1 Flavobacterium sp.
CTATCACAAGTATTGAAAATTTTAGAAGGAAATAATATTCATTTTAAAATAGAAGGCAAAGTTTTGAGAGTAATGCCTTAAGAAAAAAGACAAATCGAGGAAACTCATTTTATAAAATATTTATCTGTAATTCAATAAAAAAAGCCAGCAGATGTTGGAAGCATCGCTGGCTTGTTCCTTAATACAAAGGAACTATGACTTGAAAAACGTATAAATAGACCAAGCAAGGAAAATTTATTATTAACCAAAATCATTACAAAAGTATGAAATTATTACCAAAATGCAAGTCAAGAAATTCTTGGCTTACTCCTAAATTCTGGAAAGTTATGAAATTAACGTCCATATTGATAATTGCTCTTACGCTCAATGTATCGGCAGCAGTATCTTCTCAAACGATAACTTTTTCTGGAAAGAATGTGTCAGCAAAAAAAGTTTTGTCAGTTATAAAAGAACAAACAACCTACGTTTTTTTCTATGACGTTACTATTTTAAAGAATGTAAAGCCAATTTCCATTGATGTTAAAAATGCTTCGATCGAAAAAGTATTGCAAGAAGCTTTTAAGGAATCATCTGTAAAATGGATTATTCAAGGTAAAACCATCTCTTTAATTCCAAAAGGAGAGCCTACTTTAAAGAAAAGTACAATTGCACCTATCAATAGGAAAATAAAAGGAAAGGTTACCAATGAAAAAGGAGAGTCTTTGCCAGGAGTAAATATATTGGCTAAAGGCACAAAGGTTTCTACACAGACTGATGTTGACGGCTCTTTTGAAATTGAAATTCCAGATGATGTGACTGTATTGGTTGTAACTTATATAGGTTTACAAGATCAAGAAGTTAAGATTGTAAGCGATGCAGAACTGAATATAGTTTTAAAAGAAGTTGGACAACAAATGAATGAGGTAATTGTTGTTGGATATGGTTCTCAAAATAGAAGAACAGTGAGTACTTCGGTTTCTAAATTAGATAGAAAAGTTTTAGAAAACGTACCTTACTCTAATGTTACTCAGGCATTACAAGGGAATGTAAGTGGTGTAGTTGTTCGTACTGCATCTGGTCAACCGGGTAAAGCTTCGAATATTTTAGTTCGTGGAGGTACCTCTATTGATAATCCTGCAGGAGCTACACCATTATATATTGTTGATGGGGTAATTCGTAGCCAAATTGACGATATTAACTCGGCCGATATTGCTTCATTGCAAGTATTAAAAGACGCAGCATCAACTTCCATTTATGGTGCACGTGGGTCTAATGGGGTTGTTATTATTACTACATCTACGGGTAAGGTTGGGAAAACTAAAATTACTTATGGGTATTCTTCTCAATTCAGTCAAATCGCAAAAGAGTATAACTTTTTGGGAGGAGAAGATTTTATACGCTTATCTCGTTTAGGGGTTCAAAATGCTGCCGATATTATGGGTGGCACACGTCCTAATGCAAGAGACAATCAATTAATTGGCGCAACTCCATACGGTACAGGAAATAATTTAACATCAAGTACACCATTTGCAACATTATTAAAATCAAGTTTGTCAGAAGATACTATTGCCTCTTTGCAAGCAAAAGGTTGGCAAGAAATGGCAGATCCACTTAATTCTGCTAATACAATTATGTTTCAAAGTACAGATTGGAATGATGTTTTGTTTCAAGATGCTTTTACACAAAATCATAATTTAAATTTTAGCGGAGGGACAGATAAAGGCCTTTTCGATTTGAGTTTAGGATATTTAAAAGGAGATGGAGTTACAATATTTACAGGTTATGAAAGATTTACTGCAAAGTTGAATGCTTCTTTTAATCTGGCTGATAATTTTACGCTAAATGGTAAAATGTTATATGCTAGATCCAATAATAACCAAGTGGTAAGCAATAGTGTTGTGTTTAATAGGTATTTAGGAAATGCTCCAACTACTAAATTTTTATTAGAAGATGGTACTTTAGCTCCGGGTCAGAATAACATCAACGGAAATCCATTGTATCAAATGGGCAAAGTGAAAGGAATCAATGAAAATGAAAAATTGCAATTAGCAGTTGACGGAGATTTGAAGATTACAAAGGATTTGAATTTTACACCTTCAATGTCTTTGTATAGCGAAAATACTTCTGGTAATACATTTCAACAAGCTTTTTTAAGTGGAAGTACAGGTTTAGTTGACAATACTCGACCTGCAACCCAAATGAATAATCGTTTGTTTCAAACACAATTTGAGGGAGTTTTTACCTATACCAAAGCATTTGATGAAATAGGGAACTTTCAAGCCAAATTAGGAGCTTCAAATTACGGAAGAACTATAAAAACATTTAATGCTTCAGGAAAAGGAAGTCCTTCGGATCTGGCACAAACATTAGATTCGTCTCCAATTCCAGTTTCAGTTTATGCCAATAATACCAAATTGGTAATGAATGGTGTTTTTGGACGTTTGAACTATGATTATAAAAACAGGTATTTATTTACGGGATCTTTTCGTTATGATGGTGCTTCCAGTTTAGGACCAGATAATAAATATGGATTCTTCCCAGGGGTATCTGTAGGATGGAATGCCCATGAAGAAGAATTTTGGAAAGTAATGCCAACCGTTGTGTCTTCATTAAAAATAAGAGGAAGTTTTGGTATCAATGGGAATTTAGGAACTTTGGGTGATTTTCAAGCTGGAGGACTATATTCAGGTTCTACAAACGGAATTGCTAATAATTACAACGGACAATCGGCTATTACTAATTCTCAAATTGCCAATCCAGGTTTGAAATGGGAGCAATCACAAACGAATAATATCGGATTTGATTTAGGGATTAACGAAGATAGAATTAGATTAATTGGGGATTTTTACAACAAATTGACTTCAGATTTATTGACCAATTTGACTTTACCTTCTAATAGTGGATTCTCAACAGTTTTGACCAATCTTGGTGGTTTAAGAAGTAAAGGATTTGAAATGGAATTAACAGCAAATATTTATAATCAAAATGATTTAAAAATTAATGCTGGATTTATTATCTCTCACAATACTAATGTTATCGAAACACTTCCTTACAATGGAAATTTAAACAATAGAATTGGTGGTACTCAAATTTGGGATGCTGGAAGTCAATCATATGTATATGTAGGTGGATCACAAGAGGGACAAAAAATTGGAGATTTCTATGCTCATAAACAATTGTATATTCTTCCTACGCAAGCCGCTGCAGATGCTTATAATGCAACAACAAAAGATACTTATGTGACTAAAACAAACACAGCAGGTGGTAATCCAAACGGTATAAAATATCCTGGAGATGCTGTTTTTGAAGATACTGATGGAAATAATGTTATCGATAGTAGAGACAGAACCTATATGGGAAATATGTTTCCTAAATATGTAGGAGGTTTTAATTTTGATGTAAGTTATAAAGGATTTTCATTAGTGGTAAGAACAGATTATTCTTTGGGAGCAACAATTTATAATGAAGCTAGAGCTCGTTTTGTAGGTCAATTTCAAGGAAATTATGGATTGTTAGCCGAAAGTTTGCAGTCTTGGCAAAAAGAAGGAGACATTACAGATGTACCGCGTTACCGTTGGGCTGATCAAACCAATCAAAATAACCTATTTAGATCGATAACATTATT
>DATEOV010000643.1:0-2107 GCA_035273645.1 Flavobacterium sp.
AAAAACAGCAGAAGTTTATAAATGCTATTCGATACCAATCGGATTATTTGAAAAATCATATTTCTAATCTTGTAAAAACAGTGGTGGCAGATAAATATCAATTTGTATTGAAAATGAAACCCGTTATCCAAAATGAATTACTTAAAAAAGTTATTGCGCAACTGGAGCCACTACTGAATAAAAAAGCAGGAGTAGTAGAATGGGATCTTGATGAAGAGAACAGCAGCATATTGGCTGATGAAGAAAATCTATACCTCTCTCTTTTTAATATCATAAACAATGCGATCAAGTATTCTGCACAACCTAAAATAATTATAACTACTGTGAAGAATTCATATAAATACACCATCAGTATAAAAGATAATGGCACCGGTATGGAATCTTCAGAATACAAAAAGATCTTTAAAAAATTTTACCGTGTGCAAAATGGCAATGTGCATAATACAAAAGGACTTGGATTAGGATTGTATTTTACGAAAAAAGTAATTGACGGTCATCATGGAAAAATTGATGTACATAGTCTTCCCGGTATTGGTACGGAATTTAAAATTGAATTGCCTTTAAAAAAATGATCATGGAAACAAAAGGAAGAATATTATTGGCTGAAGACGATGATCACTTACGGGAGCTTGTTAAAGATGCGTTGGAAGAAGAAGATTACGAGGTGACTGATTGCATGAACGGCCAGGAAGCGATCAATTTATTTGATAAAAATAAATTTGACATATGCCTGCTTGATATCATGATGCCTATTAAAGATGGTTTTACCGTTGCAAAAAAGATCCGACAGCAAAGTGATGTGATACCCATACTTTTTATCAGCACCAAGTCGCTGATAGAAGACAAAGTAGAAGGTTATCAAAGAGGTGCTGACGATTACATTGTAAAGCCCTTTAACATGAAAGAACTTTTATTAAAGCTTGACGTTTTTTTACGACGCACCAAAAAAATGTTCAGTGAGACAAAACAGGAATTCGATTTTGGTAAAATACATTTTTCCTACACAGATCTTCGATTATCAAACGATGATGGTGTTTTCGACCTGAAACAAAAGGAAGCTGATCTTTTAAAATTTTTGTGCGAGCATCCTAACCGGATATTAAAAAGAGAAGAAATATTAATAGCGGTTTGGGGCAAGAATGATTATTTCCTCGGTCGCAGCATGGATGTGTTTATGAGTAAAGTGCGAAAATATTTGCGGCCAGACCCCAATGTAGTTTTAGAAACAATTCATGGGACAGGTTATAGGTTCACAGTGCCACTTGGCTGATGTAACCAACCTTTCAATCGGGAAGTTGGTTAACGCAGCACTAATTAAACCTCATTAACCACCAGTTAACACCATCTGTATCTAACGTTTTTCATTTTTACACTCTGATCAAATTAGTAGAAGCTTTCTCGAACAGTTGGTTTTGGTGAATACCCCCTTGTATCAACACGGGGGTTATTTTTTATTTAGCTTCAAAACAAAATAATCACTTTATACTCCACTTTTTTTAAATCGGCTATTTCAATTATTTTTAAATATGCCTCCGGGGTTTTTAAAAATAAAAGGTCGTGCTGCAAGAGTTTGGCAGAATCTAAAACAAGGAATGTCATTGGCATGGGCTGCTTCTCCAAAACTTCTTATTCGATACACATTGTTGGGAATGTTCAATTCGATCATTCCTCCTGTTACAGTTTTGCTTGGCGCATTATTGGTAAATAAGATTGCTGAAGCTAAAATACACCCACTCCAATTCAATGATCTTTTACCAATCGTAGTTGGATTATGGATATGTTTTATCGTACAAAGAGCAATTGGCTCATACATTGGTTATGGAAGAAACTTATACGTAAGGCGGGTTGAACTCGAAGCAGAACGTCGTTTGCTTGACAAAGCGTCAAGAGTAGATCTCGGACATTTTGATAATTCTGACTGGCACGACCGTCTTGCCCGTGCTAAACGTGACGTATCATGGAGACCCGGCGATCTAACATGGTCTGTTCTTGGATTGTCCGGCAATCTTGTTACAATAATTTTAATGGCAGGATTACTGGCAAGTCTTCATTGGTTATTGGTTGTTCTCGCATTGGCCACATCATTTTTATCATTGATAATTGAAAG
>DATEOV010000644.1:0-6046 GCA_035273645.1 Flavobacterium sp.
GACTACATAAATGCTTTTAACAATCTGAAATTTTCTGTAAACAAAAGCATAGTAATGAATCCAAGTTCATTGACAGTCTTTTTCAAGAAAGATGGAAAAAGCTATTCCGTTTTACCAGGAAAGACAATCATTTTATCAAACGAATAATATAAAGACTATATTTTAAACTCGGCATAAGCATTAGAATTTATTTCGCAGAGAAACACGAAGAATTCGTAAAGTTTCGCAAAGTTATTCATGTTCAATCTCAAGTATCCGTTTTTTCTTTGCGAATCTTTGTGTCTCCTTTGAGTATCTTCGTGATATTTACTCCTATTGTGGAATTTAGTTTAAAAGGAAAAGCCCCGAATCTAAAAAATTCAGGGCTTTACTTATTTTATAATTGATATTACACTTATTTCAACTGAGAACTATCAACTCTTGTTGGAGTATCTTTTCCGCTAATAATTGAAGATGAACTTATTGCAATAGCTTTAATAATTTCTGTCATATTAGCGATGTCCAATGTTTCAATTTCATCATCGGCAGTATGATAATTCGGTTCAGTATCCATTTTTGAAGTCGAAATCGTATGTGCAGGAACTCCTAGTTTAGCCAAAGTTGCGTTGTCTGAACGGTAAAATAATTGCTCCTGTGGATACGGATCCGGATAAAATTTAAAAGCAGTACCTGCCAAATTCTTTTGCAAAATTTCTCCCATATTCGATTTTTCAAACCCGGTAATATAAGCGGAATTCTTTCCCCATTTAGACTCGGTTCCAATCATTTCCAAATTAAACATAGCTATAACTTTATCGGCAGAAAGTTGCTTTGAGAAATATTTAGACCCAAAACCTCCCAATTCTTCAGCCACAAATGTGGTGAAAATGATAGTTCGTTCGTTATTATTCTGTTTCTTAAAATAATTGGCTAGCATAATAACTGCCGTACAACCAGCTGCATCATCATTCGCACCGTTATAAATAGAATCGGCTGCTGGATGAGGCATTCCTTCTTCTGGAGAACCTATACCAAGATGATCGTAATGCCCCGAAAAAATAACATATTCATCTGGTTTGCTTTTCCCTGGCAATACTCCAACCACATTATTCAACACTTTTTTGGAGATTGTATTGCTAAGCTCAATTGAAAAAGTAGTCGCTTCTGGAACTTCAAAAACAAATAAAACAGTATTATTTTCTGGATTTGCCTTAATTCTGTCAATATGCTGAATATTTGGCAACACCTTATTAAAAGAAGCATCAACCAGTACCAAATAACTTTTGGTTCCGTTGTAATACTCATTAAATTTTTGACCAAGATTATCTCCTTTGTTGATTTTCACAACGGCTATATCGCTTTTCTCCGTTAAAGAAACTTGGGGTTGGTATGAAAATGTAACTACTTTAGAATTATCGATTTCTTTTCCATCAATGATTATTTTGGATGCAGTTGCTTTAGACTCCGTCATAGCAAATTCTTGTCTAAAATTGGCTGCCCCCATAAAGGTTTGTAATCCTGCTTTTTTAAATTCAGATTCTATAAAAGCCGATGCCTTATCAATACCAGGAGTAAAGGTTCTTCTCCCCTGCATGTCGTCGGCAGCAAGTACTTTCTCAATTCGCGTTACTTCGCTGGAGGTAATAATTTTATCAATCGATTGTCCATGCACACTAATACACAGACTTAAAACAAATGCGCTTACAATAATTTTTCTCATATTATATTTTACAAATAATGGGTTAGCACACCAAAAGTATGCTATTTATTTGTAAAAAAAAGGAATATTTTAGGAGTTTTCGCCTGAATTCGATTCTGATTTTGAAGCAGAAAGATTTGGCATTTTTGGATGTATTGTTCCCGCTATTCGCTTCAAACGAAGTTCACTGAACTCCTATGGAAATAAAGTATAGTGAAGTAATCTTATAAGCCGAACCCCGACTTATAAGGATTTTCACTACACACGAGCGAAGCGAACTGGCGAAGCAATCGGGGCTAAGGGCAATGTCATTAAGTTAAGCGTTGTTTTTCTCGCAAAGACGCAGAGTCGCAAAGTTTAGAACCGATTTCTTTGCGTCTTCGCGCCTTTGCGAGATCTAAATTTATAAAAAACATAGTAAGAAATCCTTAACTTAATGACATTGGGCTAAGGGTTAGCATTCTACCTTTTTGTCATCATTTAAAAAATAAAACGGCAATTATGCTCCAAGAAAAGGAGGCAATAAAGCCACAATATCATTATTTTTCAGAATTTGATTGTTGACTTTGTCAATTATCTTTTGATTTACGGCCACACTAAAAGGAAATTGACCAAGTTCATATTTTTTTTCCAATTCGGTCAATAATTTACTTAACGGTAAATCCGAAAAATCTATTTTTTCACCACGGCATCGGGTACGTTCTACCAAAGCGCCAAAATATTTTATTACTATCATTCGAAAACATTTAAATTTTGTAAAATAAATTCTTCTTCCAAAAAAGCATCCGAAAGCATTTCTGCTTTCATATACGAAGTTAGTGCCGAAGCATTTTTAACCACTTCGCCAATTACGATAATCGCTGGTGAAGCAATTTCGTTCTTTTTAACTAAGTCTTCAATATTACTGATTGTCCCTATAACTTTCTTTTGGGACTTTTGGGTTCCGTTTTGAATAATCGCAATTGGCAAATCATCTGTTCTATTGTTTTGGTACAAAGCAACAATCTCATTCAGCTTATTCATTCCCATCAATATGACAACAGTTGCAGAAGATTGTGAAGCCAAGACAACATCCTTCGACAATTTATGATCCGAAGTTGTTCCGGTAATCACCCAAAAACTTTCGGCTACCTTTCTTTGTGTCAAACTAATTCCGTTGGAAGCCGGCACACCTAATGCAGATGATATTCCTGGAACAATTGCAGTTTCAATTCCAAATTGCAGTGCAAAATCAATTTCTTCACTTCCTCTTCCAAAAACAAAAGGATCTCCTCCTTTTAAGCGGACAACGTGACCATACTTTTTGGCCATTGACACAATCAAATCGTTAATTTGATCTTGGCTGTACGCATGACAACCAAAACGTTTTCCAACAAATATAATTTCAGCATGTTTGGCATACTGCAATAACTCTTCATTGACCAAGGCATCATACAAAACAACATCAGCTTCTTCTAATGCTTTTATCGCTTTAAGGGTAATCAATTCAACATCACCTGGTCCAGCTCCTACAATTGTTAACTTTGGCTTATTTATTTGTATCATGATCTCAAGGTATAAATGGTACTTTTTTTGAATAACTAAGTATTAATACTTATACAAATATAAGTATTTAAAATATTGACAAAAATAAATTTGTTTATTATTTTCTAAAAAATAACCATTTTTGACTATTAGACAAAAAAAAGCCCAAAACTTGAGATTTTGGGCAAATTATTAATCTTAAACTAATTATTCAATAGGCAAAACAAGAGTAGCTGTTATCGCTTCCAAAACCTGAAAAGCGGTTTCGGCCATTTTGTTACCTTTAGTATCCAAAAGAGGATTAACCTCAACAACCTCAATACAAACTACTTTCTTAGATTCAATAATTTGATTGATAATATCAATAATCTCATATTGATCAAATCCTCTTGAAACTGGTGTTCCTGTCCCAAACGAAATCAAATCACAATCCATAGAGTCTACGTCAAATGAAATATATACAACGTCACAGTGCGCTAATTTAGCCAAAGCTTCATCTACACAGATTTCTAATCCTCTATAGCGAACCTCATCTACTTTATAGTTTCGAATATGTAGTTTTTCAATTTGCTTATCCTCTGCCTCTTCAGTATCCCGAACACCAAAATATATTAAATTTTCAGCCAATACTTTCGGGCCATCAATACCTATATTTTTCATTTCGTCCCAATGTTCCTGGGTATCCTTGGCTACATCATTGACTTGACAGTCCAAATTATCGTCACCAAGCACAGCTGCCAACGGCATTCCATGAATATTTCCAGAAGGTGTTGTATAAGGAGAATGCAAATCGGCATGTGCATCAATCCATATAACACCAACTGTTTGCTCTGGATTAGCAGCTTTTATACCACTAATGGTTCCCAAAGCCGAAGAGTGATCTCCAGATAAAACTAATGGAAAATAATTATTAGTCAAGCTCTTTTTTACAGCATTGTTGACACGAGTACATTGCTCAACAACATGTTCTATTCTTTTGGCAACAGAACTGCGGTATTTATCATATATGGATTCGTTATGTGTTTTTACGTCTTCAAATTCATATTCATTAAAATAATCACTGTTCTTATTTATCGCCGCAATTTCTATTGCATCAATCCCCATATCAGATCCACGGGTTCCTGCCCCAATATCCGACCGGTTTTTGATAATCTTAATAACCTTATTCATTCCTAGAGATTATTTAAAATCATTTAACGCTTTTTCAATAATGACAAGACATTCTTGAATTTGAGCTTCAGTAATTACCAATGGTGGCGCGAAACGTATTTTGTTGCCATGAGTTGGTTTTGCCAATAATCCATAATCTCTAAAACGAAGACAGATGTCCCAAGCCAAATCTGAATCCTCTCCACTGTTGATTACAATAGCATTCAACAAACCTTTTCCTCTAACTAAAGCTATTAATGGATTACGTTCTGCTATTTCGTTAAGTCCTTTTCTTAAAATGATTCCTAATTTTTCGGCATTTTCAGATAAATTTTCTTCACGAACAACCTCAAGAGCCGCAATGGCAACTGCAGCAGCAACAGGATTTCCACCAAAAGTAGATCCGTGTTGTCCTGGTTTGATAACATTCATGATTTCATTATTGGCCAAAACTGCCGATACTGGATAAACTCCTCCCGAAATTGCTTTCCCCAAAATCAAGATATCTGGTTGCACATTCTCATGATGTACCGCCAATAATCTACCCGTTCTGGCAATACCGGTTTGAACTTCATCAGCAATAAACAATACATTATGCGCTTCGCAAAGTGCTTTGGCTTTCGCCAAATAACCTTCACTAGGAACATAAACACCAGCTTCTCCCTGAATAGGTTCTACCAAAAATCCAGCAATATTTTTTGATGATTTCAAAGCATTTTCCAAAGCTTCAGTGTCATCATAAGGTATTTTTATAAATCCTTCAGTGAAAGGACCAAAACTCTTTCTTGCTCCTTCATCATTTGAAAACGAAATAATAGTTGTAGTTCTTCCGTGAAAATTATTCTCACATACAATAATTTGCGCCTGATTTTCAGAAATCCCCTTTACTTCATATGCCCATTTTCTACACAATTTCAAAGCTGTTTCTACAGCTTCTGCACCTGTATTCATTGGTAACACTTTATCGAAACCAAAATAATTGGTTATATACTCCTCATAAACTCCTAATTGGTCATTATGAAATGCACGTGAGGTCAATGTCAATCTTTGTGCTTGTTCCATCATTGCTCCCACAATTTTTGGATGACAGTGTCCTTGGTTCACTGCTGAATAAGCCGATAAGAAGTCAAAATATTTTTTTCCGTCAACATCCCATACATAAACACCTTCCCCTTTCTCTAAAACAACCGGTAGTGGATGGTAATTATGCGCTCCATATTTATTTTCTTTTTCAATTAAAACTTCCGATTTAGAAGAAAGTTCTTGCGTTGTATGTGTCATGATTAGTTAGTTTTTAGAATTAAGAGAACAAAAGTAATTAAAATTTTTATTTTGAAGCAAAAAAAACTTATTTTTGACTTAAATATAACATTTAAAATTAAAAATTATTTTATTTAAACAAAAAATAAGTCATATTTTTAATTTAACATTTAAGTAGGTTTTCATCAAAAAATATAAATAAAAAAATAATTACTTTTATATCCCTAAAAAAAGTGATTTTAACTTTAAAAAAACATAAAAATGGACATATTAGATGAATTTGACATCAATATTATAAAAGAATTAGAAAAAGATGGTAGGATGGCTTTCTCGGCAATTGCAACCAATTTAAAAATATCAAATACGATGGTTCACCAACGTATCAATCGTTTATTGGAAAACGGAATTATAACTGGAATCAAACCAACCCTAGAC
>DATEOV010000645.1:0-4173 GCA_035273645.1 Flavobacterium sp.
TTTTTAAAGCTAGGAATGTATTAAGATTTCAAACAACAGGGGTTTGGCATCATAATTGTGTAATAAAATTAGATTTCAAAAATCGGCAATGCTTAGATTGGTTGAATAAACTATTAGGTAACTCAAAAAATAGTAACAAAATTAAATATCTGGTTATGTTTGAAAATATAGATGAACTTATAGAGGTAAACCTAAAACTGCTATATACATCGAAAACTCAATTTATGATGCGAATCAATTTTAAGGACGAATGCGGTTTTAACTTAAAAAATTCCAAAGTGTTCGCAGAAATTTTAGACCATAAAGGTCTTGTCGTATTAGAGAAAGAGCAAGGATTCCGTTGTGATTTAACAGATTTTGGTAAACAGATTTATGAAAATGGAGGATGGAATAAATACCAAGAAACTGTTGAATCGTTTACGAAATTTAAAAACATAGTCAATATTGATTCCCAAGTAAAGAAAATTGAACAATCATTTCTGAAAAAAATAATGATTGCCAGTATCATCGTACTAGTGTTGTGTTTTTTTATCACACTATTAACCGTTGAAATTTTTAAAACTCCTTAGTTTTCCTCAACTTTTCCCGATACAAAAAAAGGATGGCTTTTTTAGGTTTTTTTATGTGTCGTGATTTATTCCAATTGATGATTATAGTGTTATATTTGAAAACTGAATATGTATTTTAAATAATTATGAGAAAAACAATCCTTTTAATGCTAACTATGATGAGTTTAACTGCAAGTGCTCAAAATGTAATGACTCCGGAATTACTGTGGAAATTAGGACGAATTACTCCTTTAGGAATTTCAAAAGACGGCAAAAATGTTGTTTACAAAGTATCGACGCCTTCAGTCGAAGAAAACAAATCCAATTCCAAATATTACACTGTTGCGACTAGTGGTGGAACAGCTGTAGAAATTAAGGACACAAAAGAAATTTTGGTTGATAAAAATATTTCTCCTGATGGGAAATATATAGTTTACAATCAAGAAGTAAAAATTGACAATGTCTTAGGGAAAGATTATTACCCCAATTTAGATAAATCCAACGTTCAAATTTATGATGGCCTTGATTACCGTCATTGGGATGCTTGGAACGAAGGTAAATTCAATCACGTTTTTTACAAAGAAAATAAAGAAGGTGCCGAAGGTATTGATATTTTGAAGGGAGAAAACTTTGACAGCCCTCAAAAACCTTTTGGTGGTGATGAAGATTATAATTGGTCAACCGATGGAAAAAATATAGTGTATGTGTGCAAGAAAAAAGCAGGAACTCAATATGCGCTTTCTACAGATACCAATATATATGAGTACAATCTTGAAACCGGAAAAACGATCAATAGAACTGAAGGAAACTTTGGATATGATACAGCACCACAGTTTTCTCCTTCTGGAGATTTGACATGGTTGCAAATGAAACGCGATGGGTATGAGGCAGACAAAAACGATTTGATTGTTAGTTTCAAAGGAATGAAAATGAACCTTACTGCCAATTGGGATGGAACAGTAAGTAGTTTCAAGTGGAGTAATGATGGAAAAAAGATATATTTCATAGCGCCAATTGACGGAACATTACAACTTTTTGAGGTTAATTTTCCTGGTTTGACAAAGATTGCAATTAATGTAAAACAAATTACAAATGGTGATTTTGATGTGCATGATCTAGTTGGTTTTTCAGGAGAGGATATAATCGTTACTAGGACTGATATGAATCATGCTGCTGAAATTTTCTCATATAATTTGAAGAAAAACACTTGGAAACAATTGACCAATGTAAATACTGCGACTTATTCAACATTGGCATTAAGTAAAACCGAAAGACGTTACGTAACAACAACCGACGGAAAGAAAATGTTGGTTTGGGTAATTTTGCCTCCAAATTTTGATGCCACTAAAAAATATCCAACTCTTTTATTTTGTCAAGGTGGACCACAAGCACCTCTAACTCAATCTTATTCGTTTCGTTGGAATTTCCAATTAATGGCTGCTAATGGATATATAGTTGTAGCTCCAAACCGTCGTGGTATGCAAGGTCACGGTGTAGAGTGGAATGAGCAAATTAGTAAAGATTGGGGTGGACAAGTAATGGACGATTATCTTTCGGCTATTGATGATGTTGCCAAAGAAAACTATGTTGACAAAGCTCGTTTGGGTTGCGTTGGTGCTAGTTATGGCGGGTATTCTGTGTTTTATTTGGCCGGTATTCATAATAATAGATTCAAAACATTTATTGCCCATGATGGCGTTTTCAACACACAAAGCATGTTTGGTACTACTGAAGAAGTTTTCTTCAATAATTGGGATTTTGGTGGGCCTTACTGGGAAAAAGACAACGCAGCTGCACAAAAAGCCTATACAAAATTCAATCCTATAAATTATGTACAAAACTGGAACACACCAATTTTGATTATACAAGGAGGGATTGATTATAGAGTACCAATTGGACAAGGACAAGAAGCTTTTCAAGCGGCACAGATACGCGGAATTAAAAGCAGATTCCTTTATTTCCCAGAAGAAAATCATTGGGTTTTAAAACCTCAAAACGCTTTGGTGTGGCAAAAGGAGTTTTACAAATGGCTTAAAGAAACCTTATTAATTAATAATTCGGCAACAGAAATGTAACAAAACTATTATTTTTGTTACATATAGCAAAACCTTAACCAATTTTAAAGATGTATAAATTACCCATTAAATCGTTTTTTATTGCAACAACTCTAGTTGTTGGTATGCATACGATGAACGCTCAAGACGGATTAGTCAATTCATTGAAAGTAAATGTTAGCGAAAAAAGTGCCGAAAGTTTCAAATTTACGGATGTGATTAATTTGGCTAACACTTCTGTCAAAAACCAAGGGTCTTCAGGGACTTGCTGGAGCTATTCTACCAATTCTTTTTTAGAATCAGAAATGATTAGAATGGGAAAACAGCCGGTAGAATTATCGCAAGTTTTCTCTGCTCGAAATGCCTATGTTGAAAAAGGAAAAAACTATGTGCGTATGCACGGAGCTGTAACATTGGGAGATGGAGGCGAATTGCACGATGTGACTAATATGTACAAAAAATATGGTGCTGTGCCTCAAGAAGTATATACTGGTTTGAACTATGGTACTTCAAAAAATAAGTTTGCTGAAATGGCTGCTTTGACTGAAGCTATGTTGGCAGCAGTGGTGAAAAATCCAAACGGGGAATTAACTCCTAATTGGGAAAAAGCATACGCTGCAGTTATTGATTCTTATTTGGGTCAAGTTCCAGAGAATTTCACATACAAAGGAAAAAGCTATACACCACAAACGTTTGCTAAGGAAGTAGTGGGGATTAATCCAGACGAATATGTTGAATTTGCATCTTATGCTAACGTTCCGTTGTATACAAAAACAATGATGATGGTTCCTGATAACTGGTCATTTGATTTGGTTTACAATGTAAAAATGAACGATATGACGACTATCATTGATAATGCATTGAAAAACGGTTATACAGTAGCTTGGGCTTCGGATGTGAGTGAGAAAAGCTTCAGTTGGAAAAATGGTGTAGCTTATGTTCCAACCAAAAAGTATGATGAAATGACTGCTGAAGAAAAAGAAAATATGTTCAATGGTCCAAAACAAGAATTGGAAATCACTGAAGAAATTCGTCAAAAAGCATTCGATAATTACCAAACTACAGATGATCACGCAATGCACATTGTAGGTATTGCAAAAGATCAAATGGGTAAAGAATATTACATTGTAAAGAATTCTTGGGGAGCGACCAATGACTATAAAGGTTATTTGTATGTTAGCAAGAATTTTGTAAAATACAAAACGACTTCATTGATGGTTAATAAAGGTGGTGTTCCATCTGATATTGCTAAGAAAATAGGAGCATAATTTTGTCTCTTTCAATTATAAAAAGCCTGTCTTGATCAATTCAAGACAGGCTTTTTTATTGGAATAAATCAGAATTTGATTATGATTTGGAGCAGAAAGATTAGGATTTTTTTGGAAGCATTGGTCCCGCTTTCCGTTACAATCTTATAAGCCGAACCCCGGCTTATAAGGATTTTCGCTTCAATCGGGGCTAAAGGGCAGCATTTTGTTTGTAAAGGTTGTTTTATGCTTCGCTCAGTTAAATAGGGCATCTAGAGAAAATTGCCCAGATGCGAGCTTCCATCTCCCTGATACGATTTTCCA
>DATEOV010000646.1:0-3648 GCA_035273645.1 Flavobacterium sp.
TATCTTTTTTGACCTTCCGGGAACAGTAAACACTTCCGGTATTTTGAAAGCTCTGGCGGGGATGCATCATATTTTTACGCCAATTATAGCAGATCGTGTAGTTATGGAAAGTACACTCATTTTTACCCAGCTGATGAAGGATGTTATTATGAAAAAAGGAGAAACCTCCATTGAAACCATTAACCTGTTTTGGAATCAGGTAGATGGTCGTGAACGCTCGCTCTTGTACGATGTTTATAATAAATTGATTAAAGAGTTAGGGTTAAGTATGATGCAATGTCAAATTATGAACAGCACACGTTTTCGAAAGGAGAGTGAAGCCAATGCCAAAACCGTTTTTCGGTCAACTTTAATGCCTCCTGATGAACGTTTGATGAATACTTGTCGTTTAGACCAGTTTATGACAGAATTTTTAAGAATTGTTCAATTGTAATAGTATGGAAAAAGACAGTAAGAAAAAAGCCATTCCTGAAATAAACGAAGAGTTAATGATGAATTTGATGGTAGATGGAATAAAAAAGGAAGGGTTGCAACTTCCGCTGGAAGAACCTGAAACTCCTGTAAAATCATTACAAGAAAAGCCTTTAGTGAAGGAACGGAATAGAACTAAAAAAGTAAATGATCAGGATTACGAAAGCATATTTTTCAAAAAGCCTGATACCAATGCCCGTGATGGTAAAACGGTATATATCCGACCGAATTTCCATGAGAAACTGTCCCGAATCGTACAGGTTATTGGCGAAGATAAAATAACCATTTACGCCTACTTAGATAATCTTCTCGAATATCATTTTCAGGAGTTTGGTGAGCAGATTACCACAAGTTTCAACGATAAATACAAACCTATTTTATGATTTTGGAAACAGTAATCATTATATGCCTGCTCATTGTTATTGTGCTGTTGGTGGAGGATAAGATCGTTACCAGGAAAAGGACGGAGCCAAAAACAACCCAGAAAAAAACCAATCCGAATTTACTCGATATTATGGGACAGCCCAAACCAATGAGAAGTCTTTCAGTGCCAAAGAGTGTCACCGAAATCCAAAATAAAGATCAAGAACAGGAAACAGATAATTTTGATATTGAAATCGAAGAAGAAGATGTAGATATGCAAATTCCACAGGAAGAACTGGACGAAGTTTTTGGAAATGTACCTGATTTTGAGGAAGAGGAAGAAGAGTGGAACAGGTACGGAATATCTGGTGGGAATAATGGTTTTGCCCAAGGGGTTACCTTTGAAGAACTAAGCTCCGTGGGGATGCTGCTACAAAAAGAAAAATTGGAGCCATCTCAAAAGGAAACAGCAGTTGCTATAGTTCAGAAAATACAAGGAACCGAATTATTCAGCCTACTGGAGAATTCCATAGAAAGTGCTTCCCGTAAAATAGCCGAGCTATTGGACGGAAGCCTTTCTTCTGAAACGGATACCGGTTCTTCCATTTTGCGGAAAAATGATTTGGAGAATTTTGATATTGGGGAGTTTCTATAGACTTCCCTTTGTCTTTTATAAAGATGTACATTATGGAAAGAGAATTGCCCGAAATTAAAATTGAGGGAACACAATACCATTTCGACATAAACCAAATGGCATTACTCGAAAAAGAAAGACCTGAATGGAGACTCTTGCTGGAGGATATGAAAGATTGTGGCACACATTACGAATTTGTATATGATAGAAATTCCAAACGTCTAGACCAATCAAAGACGACCGATGGAATAAGTTCATCTGATATAGCAAAACAAATCTTTACGACTGTCAAAATACCCCAAATTTCCGAAATTGATCCATTGGGTATGTGTAAAAAGTACAACTGCTCACTTGGTGATATTAGACAAAAGACCGACTTTGAAATAATGGTGGATCAGAAAGCTTTCGATTTACGTATAAATAAGGGACTGCTGCCCACTATAGAAATTGCAGGGCATACTTTTTATATTGATTTACGAATGGAGAAGCTAAGACCCAAAGATGATTTCCTTTCCCAAGGCATTGTATTTTCAGATATCGAAAGCTACTATGACGGAGATAAAAGAGCATATACCATTCCCTATAATCCAAAAACGCACCAATTTCAGGAGCCTGATTATCGTCTCATAATCGAATTTCCTAAGGATTTAATAGCTGTTGAATTTCCATCTGAAAGATTATTGGATAGGATTGGTTGGAACAGGAAGTATGGATTTGACATCAAGCATGGACTGATAAAACAAGGCTTAAAATTACAGTTTACAGCAAAGAATGTTCCGTGGGAAAAAACGTTTCTAGTTGATTTAATTCAAAGCAATCTTAAAGCAGAAAAACGGCTAAAAAAAGCGAACGAAAAACAACAGCCAATCCATCCAAAACATAGTAAACAAAAGGGTCGCAAAATGTAAAGCAAAAATGCTAAACAGTAAAAGTTTGCATTTATATAGCTGAACTATTGAATAGGGACTTTTCTTCTGAAACGGATGTTGGTTCTTCCTTTTTGCGGAAAAATAATTTGGAGTATTTTGATATTGGGGAATTTGTGTGAGCAAACACCTTTTTTATTATACTTCTCAATATATCAAACTTACTTTTTTGCTTATAAACTAAACCCTTCAAACCAAAAAACAAATATCTATAGTAATGTTGCCAAGAGTCATATCCATTGTGTATATCTGTTTTAATAAGTTTATAGAAAGCTATTATTTTATCTGTATTTAACTAACACTATTTTATTATTCCTAGTTCGATTAATATATCTTTCTTCATTTTACTTAATGGTCTTCTATCAAATTTTGATTCATGAAAGTGAACACCAAAAGCCAGCCTGTATATTTCATCTCTGTCTAAAGAAATACCTAAAATTTGACTTTCAAGCATGTCTATATAATTTTCAGAATATGCATCTTTTATTTTGCGCAAGTCTTCTATTTCATCTTCGTGGGCTTTGAAAATCTCTTCCAACTCAAATGCTTTAACAGACCTTTTTGAAAAAATATCAGTCGGACTAGTTACTATTTTAAAACTGAATTTGTCATAGTCTTTGTGGTCGTAGCTAAAACTATAATTAAAATTTTCAGCAGGGTTTTCATAGTATGGATGAAAATGTGTTGAAAGCTGAAAAGGAGTTGAGCCTTTTACTCCACTATTACAAACTGAACAACTTGGAATCAAATTATAAAATGAAAGCGCCAATAATGGATATTCACTTTTAGGAAACCAATGGTCAAATGTTGGACGTGTTATTTTCTTTCCAGAATCACTAATTACTGTTTTAGTATAAATCCGATTGCAATATATACAAGTTGGAATATTTAATTTTTCAGCTAAATTATAAGCATTATAATGTCTATAAGTTGCCTTTTCATCTGTTTTTATCCAACTATCATAATTAATCAATGTTTTTAATGATTTCTTCAAACCTTTTGATGTAAACTTGTCTTTTATTGTATCGAGAATATCAGGAGTACCTATTAATACCTTTCTAAGATTATCTTCGTCGTTTAAGAATTTTAAAATTGTACTTTTTATTCCGCTAACCTGTTTTATTTTGTTCATATTTGAAATTGGCGGATGTTCAGTAAAAGCATTTCCATATAGCTTTTTCTTAATGATATACCGCATAAAAAGATAATGATTATCTCTCGCTTCAATTATGTTGGTAAGATTAATGTCAATAT
>DATEOV010000647.1:0-3620 GCA_035273645.1 Flavobacterium sp.
TGCGCAAATGAGCTTAAGAAAATAAATACAAAGACGGTGGTACCGTAAAGGTTCTTCATAAATAGTGGCTGTTTAAATTAAAAATAAAAGTGGTTCGTAAAAATTAAAGTTATAACGATTGGTTTAATTAATAAATAAAAAAAGGGTGATTGAAATCAAATTCTTTAAAATCCAATTCAAACAACGGATAGCGCTACAAATTTTTTTTATTCAAAAGCGGGATCATTCATCCTAAAAAATGGGTTATTCTTAATTCTGTATTTTTACATCAATACATTAAATATGACTCCGACAAATAAACCAATTATAGGCGTTACATGTGGCGATTTGAATGGAATTGGAACCGAATTAATAATCAAAGTATTTTCAGATAGCCGTATCCTTGAACTTTGTACGCCAGTGATATTTGGCTCAAATAAAGTCATTAATTTTTATCGTAAGTCTTTGCCTGAATTTAATTTCAATTGGCAGAATATAAAAGATCTCTCCCGCCTGAATGCAAAACAAATGAACATCTATAATTGCTGGGAAGAAGATGTAAATATTACTCCCGGTCAATTAACCGAGGTCGGAGGAAAATATGCTGTAAGATCATTACAGGCTGCCGTGCATGCATTAAAGCAAAATCAAATAGATGGCCTTGTAACAGCGCCAATTCATAAAAAAAATGTACAATCAGCTGAATTCAACTACACAGGCCATACTCCTTTTTTAAAAAGCTATTTCGGAGTAAACGATGTAGTAATGCTATTGTTTGCAAATCAATTCCGTGTTGCATTGGTTACCGAACACATCCCTGTGAATGAAGTAGCAGCAAAAATTTCTAAAGAAATTATTACAAGGAAACTGAATATTCTGAATGAAAGCCTTCAAAAAGATTTTGGAATTGATAAACCAAAGATCGCGGTGTTAGGATTAAATCCTCATGCTGGGGATGAAGGCCTGATCGGAAAAGAAGAAGAAACAATTATTAAACCAGCTATAAAAGAGGCGAAACAAAATAATATGATCGTGACTGGTCCATTCAGCGCTGATAGTTTTTTTGCAAAACAATATCACAATCGTTTTGATGCAGTACTTGCCATGTACCATGACCAGGGACTTGTTCCTTTTAAAACACTTGCTTCAGGTGAAGGTGTTAATTATACTGCCGGTCTTCCTGTTATAAGAACGTCGCCAGATCACGGAACTGCTTTTGATATTGCAGGAAAAGGAAAGGCAGATGAGTCATCTTTCCGTACTGCTGTTTTTGAATGTCTTAATATAATTAATGAAAGAAAAGAATTTGAAGAAAGCCACAAAAATCCTTTGAAAAAAATTACTTCTGCGATCCTTGCTAACCAGGAAGATGAAAGGATCGAAGAAAATTAATAAATAAACATTTCGATCAATATTCTGTATTATTAAAGTGATCACAAGTTGTGATCTCTTTTTTTTATAGTTCGCAAATTTTTTCTACAAATCCACCAATAATTTCTTTGTAAAAAATCAACGTTGATACATTTACGTTACGTAATTTTTCTATTCTCCGTTTAAGTAATTTCAGAAAAAAAGTAGAACTACTACTTATAAAAAAAACTATCCACACTATAGAAAATTCTCTTAGAAAAACTATGAGATTATAGAAGTGGAATATACTTTTATGCTCGTAATTAATCCGGTACCCGAGTGAAGTCCTACGAAGTAACTTTCTCGGTTAAGTATCAAAAAAATTTGTTTTAGTGTTTCAGGTAGCCGTCGTGTTGATAAGCTTTTGCTTTGATAGCCGGATGAATTAAAAATGTATATAGCTCAATTAAACCATACTTATTATTATTCAAATTAATCACCCTAAAAAGAAAACAATGAAACATTTTTTCAAATTAGTAATTCTAGCTTCAGTGATTACAAGTTTGATCTTTGGGATTTCAGCATTTACTTCTGTAAAACAAACTAACCCAAACGAGGGTAGCAACCAGATCGCTAAAAGTTCTCAAAAATAATTGTCAATAAACTAACTGTGACATTTTAAAAAAATAGCACTCTTAAAAAAAACTGTCAAAACTTTTTTTAATCCCATTCAGATAAATAAGCTTCTCCATTAAAATAAAAAGTCATCCATAATGGATGACTTTTATTTCGTTCATAGCATTTATTTAATAATAAACACTGGTGAATGCGTTTACTTTTTTTGAATTTTACTCGTGCCGACACGATTAAAATTATAACTTATCGTAAGCATAAAAAATCCTGGTACCACGTTGGCTTTCACATCTTCAAAATAGTTTTCTCCAATTATTCGGTTTATGCCATTATTCTGTTTTAAGATATCATAAATTGTAAATTTGATCTCACCGGCATTAGATTGAAAAAATTTCCTTGCAAAAGATAGATTCCATAAAAAAACATCCTCGTTAAAACCGGCACTCCGTCCCGAATTGATATAGAAATCAAGATCAGTAAGGAAATAAAAACGGTTTTTGAGCCGATAGGTGAAATCAGCAGAATAGGCTTGGTTGAAATATTTTGTATTCGATCCTTTATCTACATTGTAAGCAACAAGGTTATAAACAAAAGCGCCGCTAACAGCCAAGTCAAAATTTTCTTTTCCATAATTTATACCAGCAGATTGGTTCACCTGGAAAGTTGAAGTAAATTTCTTTTGCTTGTATAAAAGATTTGCATCCCGGCTCAGGTACATGATATTAGTAAGATTCAAATTCAATCCCTCTATTTTTTTCACCGGGAAATTTAAGGACCCTGAACCTGCCACATAAATTGAGCCGTTCATGTTCTCGGGTCTATAAATGATAGTGACAGGGTTCAATGAATCAATGCTGTTAACAATTTTGTTTCCGGTAAAGTTGACGCTAAGACTTGCAGAAAAAAATCGTTGAGATGCTAAGGCAAATGAATTATAATTGATATTAATATTGTTTATAAACTCTTGTTTCAATGAAGGGTTTCCTGTTTTTATCATTAAAGGGTTGCTGACGTCAGGAACATCCTGTAATTGATTTACGTTTGGTGCATTTGTTTTTCCTCTATAATAAATTTTTATATTTTTTGAACGTGTGATAGCATAATTGATATTGGCAGTTGGGAAAAGATTAGTGAATCGCTGATGAATAGTAGTGTCTTTCCCCGTTGAAAGAGCAACACTCCTGTTTTCTAAATTGCTAACCTGGTAGCCAAGTCCCACCTGGTAATTCAACTTTTTTAATTGGTGTCTGAAATTGAATCCTGTTCTGCTTGAGGTATTTGAATAATCAAAATAATTTGAGAGCTGAGAATTCAACTGGTCATACTTGCCAGAACTCGAATCGTAATCATATGTTTTTTTATCGGAGATAGTGTTATTTGCTAAAAAAGCATAGTTTATCTCAAAAAGTTTGTTGCGGTCAATAGGCTCTGTATAAGAAGCGCTGATGGTATTATTTCCGGATTCGTTTTCCTGGAAAGCCTTCTGATTAAGATCTATAAAAGAAGCAATAGAACCATCGCTATTGTATGCTGTAACCGGAGAAATATTATAGCTTTTTGTATCACTGCCGCCCGGGCTATTTCTCCAACCTAAGGTAAATGTTCTGCCTATTCTTTTAAATTTTCTCCGGTAAAGCAATTCACCAGAATAATTTATT
>DATEOV010000648.1:0-9856 GCA_035273645.1 Flavobacterium sp.
ACCATACAAAAGTAACTTAAATAGTCTTGTTAAATTATATGCATTAATTTGTTTTAAGCCAAACTTAAGAATCAAAATAGCATTAGAAAAATACTTAAATGTAATTTTGGAATGCTTTTTGAAGTTTCTCAAAAAAAAATACCACATGAATTTTCTAAAAAAATTTTCTCCTTTTTACAATCTTGCAATTTTTTATATTCTTGTAAGTTTCGTTTTAAGAATAGTTTTAGTCTTACATCCCATTACACAAACCTCATTTTCATTCATTGATAGCTTGAAAATCTTTTCAATGGGATTGGTTTCAGATGCTTTTGTTTTTGTGATAGCGGCTGGTTTCCTATGGCTATACCTCGTTTTTATATCCAATTCAAAATACTACAAGCCCTACGGCTACATTATATTTGGATTCCTGGCGGCATTATTGCTCTATATTGCGTCAGGAAAAACGATACTGAATGAATATGACGGAGCTCTTCCCAAAATTGGGATGATTTTCGTTGGCCTCAAAACGCTATTATTTGGACTTCTTTTGTTCTTGCCAAAATATAGAAGCCAAATAAGATTTTGGCTATTCACTTTCATAATATTTTTATATGTTGTGCTTATCCTTCAAAACGGGGTTAGCGAATACTTTTTTTGGAATGAATTTGGAGTTAAATACAATTTCATAGCCGTAAATTATTTGGTTTACACTAATGAAGTTATTGGAAATATCATGGAATCTTACCCAGTGATCCCTTTGTTTTCGGCATTGTTTCTTGTAGCTGGAACGGTAACCTATTTTATTGTCAAAAGAACCAGAAACTACATTGATGATATTCCAACATTTAATGATAAACTAAAATTATCAGTAATATATCTCGCTTTATTTGGTGTTTCCTTATTGGCCGTTCCATATTTAGCAAAAAAAGAAAACTCCCAAAACGTGTTTACTAATGAACTTCAGTCAAATGGTATGTACCGTTTCTACCTAGCTTTCATGAACAGTGAGTTGGATTATTTTAAATTTTACAAAACAATGCCTGAAAATGAAGCTTTTGCTTTACTGGATGAGCAAATCCCTTCTATATCAGGTATATCAACTGTAAGACAAATCCAAAGCAATACAGCTGAAAATACTAAAAATATAGTTTTAATCACTATTGAAAGCTACAGCGCCGATTTCATGAAAATGTATGGAAACGATAAAAACATTACTCCTTTCTTAGATGATCTCGCCTCAAAAAGTTTATTATTTACCAATTTATATGCCGTGGGTAACAGAACCGTTCGTGGTATTGAAGCCGTGACTCTGTGTTTTCCTCCAACTGCCGGAGAAAGTATGGTAAAAAGAGAGGATAATAAAAATAAATTTTCTACAGGTGCTCTTTTTAAACAAAAAGGATACAACGTAAAATTTCTTTACGGAGGAGATACCTTTTTTGATAATATGGGAGACTTCTTTACTGGAAATGGTTATGACATTGTCGATAAAAAATCATTTACATCCGAAGAAATTACATTTGCAAATGTATGGGGAGTTTGCGACGAAGATATGGCCAATAAAGCCATAAAAGTAATGAATGAAGAAGCCAAAACAGGTAAACCATTTTTTAATCATTGGATGACTGTGAGCAATCACCGTCCTTTTACGTATCCTAATAACAAAATTGATATTCCTGGAGATGCAAAATCTCGTGATGGTGGTGTAAAATATACGGATTATGCTTTGAGAAAATTCTTTGCAATGGCGAGTAAGCAAACTTGGTTCAAAAATACCGTGTTTGTAATTCTTGCAGATCACTGTGCTTCGAGTGCAGGAAAAACTGAACTTCCAGTTGACAAATACAGAATCCCGGCCATGATTTATAGCCCAGGATTTATTCAGCCTCAAAAGTATACGAATGTAATGTCGCAAATAGACGTTATGCCAACACTTTTTGGATTATTAAATTTTAATTATCAAAGTAAATTTTACGGGCAGGATGTTATGAAACCCGATTATAAACCAAGAGCATTGATAGCTACTTATCAGGATTTGGGATTAATAAAAGACAATATTTTGACTATACTTTCTCCAAAACAAATCGTAAAACAATTTCAATTGACTTTAAAACCGGATCAAAAAATTGCAACCGATTTTCAAATCTATTACAATCAAGTTCCTTTGAGCAACAAAAGAACCGATCTTATAAACGAAACCATATCTTATTATCAAACGGCTTCGGATATATTGAAGAAAAAGAAATACCAAGTCATTGTTTATTAAATTTCAATCATTTAGATAAATATTAAAACTAAAAAAGCCTGTAAAACTAATATTTACAGGCTTTTATTTTTTAGTTAGACTAAAATCTAATCAAACTCATTCTCAGTTTCCAAACCAAAAAGTTTTCCGGTTTTCCAAAGCTTTAAATCATTTTTCAAATTCTTTTTATTGCGGTTGGTCAATTCTTTGGAATCTAAACGATCCAAATCTGGTTTACCCGCATTTACCCAAGCTGTGTACCAAAAATTAGAGGTTGCAACAATTGCTTTTCTCATCTGACTCTCCACCATTCCATTCAAAGCGGTGTTAAATTGTGTGATATATTCCTTAGAATACAATAAATCACCGAACTTCCCTTTGGCAATATTTCCATTCGCATCATGTTCATACATCGTTTCAGGAGTAAAGGTTGCACGCAGTTTTCTGTCAATTAACAAAAGAGGCTCTACTTGACTGTGCGAATCTTTTATCATATCCCAAGTAGCTTTTTCAACATTATCAATATACTTGGCTTCACCCGTATAGTAATTATATTTACTACCGAACATTGTCGGGATACGGGATTCCCACATAGAATGAATTCCTTTTTGATTAGTAAGCTGTCCATCATGATTTGCTGAAGTATGCAAAGGCATATTTGCATCTCCTATGTAATGTGCCAAATCGCCAGCCAAAAACAAAATTTCATTTTTTCTTTTGTCTTTCATTGCCTTAGTCAACTTCGTCATTACTTCCTGAATATACCAAGGTAAAATACCATTATCGAATAAAAATTTCTCATCGTACTTTTTCTTTGCTTCTTCAAATGGCAACGGAATAGTTTCTACAGCACCAAAATTCTCCATATCTATATAATGGCGTGGATTTTCTGCTTTATCACGCAATGTATATTTACGCAAATCAGGAACCGATGACTCCTGGGTTATAAAATCAAGATGATTGTAAAAAAAAGTCTGCATTGGCTTTGGCAACGCCATAACAGCAGCATTATTTATATGTTCGTGGCCAAAAACACCCCAAGACAAAGCAACAAAAGCGATACCAATTACAGAAAAAGTAATAGCTGTAGGTTTAAATTTAAAATTTTTCATTATATTTATTTAATTGAACTACAAAAGTATTTTTTTTAAAGATAATTTGAACAAATCAGGTTTAAATTTATGTTAATCCAAAGAAAATAAATTAAAATGTTTAGACATCAAGGCAAAAACAGAACTTCTAAACATAATTTACGGCTTGCTACATTATTGTCATTCGTAGCGGGTATTGTAAATGTAACGGGGGTTTTGGCCGTCAAAACATTGACCACTAATGTTACGGGACATTTTGCTTTTTTTGCAGAGGAAGTAACCAAATACAATTACCAAGCTGCCATTGTATTTTTAATTTATACACTATTCTTTTTGGCGGGAGCTTTTACATCCAATTTTTTAGCGGAATTGGTTTCTACAAAAAAACAAGAACTTTCGCATTTACCTGCCATAGCTATCGAATTTTTAATCTTAGTTTCATTAGGTATGTTAAGCATGATTCCAATTTACAATCACATTGAAGGAAAATGGATTGCCTTTGGTCTTCTGTTTGCGATGGGAATCCAGAACGCTTTAGTGACCAAAATTTCGCAAGCAACAGTAAGAACAACACACTTAACAGGACTCTTTACCGATTTGGGAATTGAACTGTCGCAATTGTTTTTTTACAAAAAACCGGAAGAACGAAAAACCTTAAAAACCAGTATTTACTTGAGACTGTCCATCATTTCATTCTTCTTTCTTGGTTGTTTTGTTGGTGGATTTATATATGGATATTTAGCACTCAAAACGTTATTGATTGCGGCTACTTTTCTTTTGGTTGCTCTTTATTATGACTATATTCGATTGCATTTAATTGCTATTAAGCGCAAGAAAAAACCTTTCTAGAAATATAAAATAGCCAATAAAGCTCCAACAGCAATACTCACCCAAAGCAGTACACCTTGCAGCAATGGAAACATCCCAACAGATTTCAAAACAGTACTATTAAGCCCTGCTCCTATCAAAAACATAGTAACAGTAAGGCCAATTTTTGCAATTGAAACCAAATGTGGAGCAAAGCTCGTAACAGGAGAAAAATAAGTATTGCAAACCATAGCCAAAATAAACAATCCAATAAAATAAGGGATCTTCACTTTGCTTTTTTTATTTTTAAAAACGACTGCTGTAATCAAAGCCACAGGAATAATCCATAAAGCTCGTGCTAATTTTACCGTTGTGGCTACTTGCAAGGCTTCAGTTCCATACTTATTTGCCGCTCCGACTACAGAACTCGTATCGTGAATTGCGATAGCACACCACAAGCCAAAATCGTTTTGAGACATATCCAACCAATGTCCAACCAATGGAAAGACAAACAGAGCAATCGAATTAAGGATAAATATAACGCCCAACGCCACCGAAGTTTGCTTTTCATCCGATTGAATCACGGGAGCAATAGCTGCAATGGCACTTCCTCCACAAATTGCAGTTCCACAGGAAATAAGATGAGATGTTTTCTTCTGAACTTTAAACCATTTACCCAATAAAGTACCCAAAGTTATAGTTGCTATAATAGAACCAATTGTAAAAAGAAAACCTTCCTTCCCTGCTGCTACAGCGCTATGAACATTCATTCCAAACCCCAATCCAACAACAGAAACTTGCAATAATATATTGGTTACTTTATGATTTAAATGTAAAAATGGGTGTCCAAATACATTGGCTATAATCAAACCTAATACTAAAGCAACAGGAGGAGAAATAATAGGGAATAAACAAAGAAGAAGTATTAAGACGAAAATAACTTGCTGTACTACAGCATTCATTTTCAATAATTGTTGGATATTACCTATAGCCGTTTTCATTAGTATTGTTCTTTTTGACACCACAAAGATCATTATAAATCAACAGCGTTGCCAATTGTAAAAAATAATCCACTATAACTTTAGATTATAATAACTCGAAATGTTTTTCATAAATAATTCAGATAGAGAATCTGATTTTCCTTGCAAAGTAATAATGTAAAAATAACGCTCAATCGTCAAATTATCGACATCAATAATTTGCAATTCTTTATTTTTTAACTCTTTAGAAACAGCATGAATTGACATAAAAGCAACACAATTCGAATTCATCAAATACGATTTTATGCTTTCTGTACTTCCCAATTGCATTTCAATCTGCAATTGATCTATTTTGATATGGAAAGGTTTTAAAGCATATTCAATAACTTCAAGTGTTCCAGAACCTTGTTCTCGCACAAGGAATCTCAACGATTTAAGATCGGCTGGATCAATTTCTTTTCTTTTAACCAATGGATTATTGGAATTGCAAACCAAAACCAGTTCATCCCTAATGAATTGGGTGTATTTTATGGATTGATTTTTGGATTGCCCTTCCACAATTCCAATTTCAATTTCTTTGTTTAATAAGGCATTTTCGATTTGCTCCGTATTGCCGTTTAGCAAATTCACTTTGACAGATTCCAGTTTTTGATGAAAACGAGCCAATAGTGGCGGAATAATATATTGTGAAATCGTGGTACTCGCTCCCAATCGCAACAATCCTTTACGTTCATTGATAAACGTACTCATATCAAAGTCTATTTCCCTGTAAATCTCAAAGATGCTTTTGGTATGTTTCAATAAGACTTCACCTGCGTTGGTGAGTGCTATTTTCGAACCGTTTCTTTCAAAAAGTTTGATTTTATATTCTTCTTCCAATTCCTGAATGTGCTTGGAAATGGCGGGTTGTGTGACGAATAATTCGGCAGCGGCTTTGGTAAAGCTCAATCGCGTAGCTACAGTGTAAAATACTTTTAGTCGAAAATCCATAATCGTATTTTTGTCAAAATTAATAATTACAACATACCATTGTATTTTCTTACAAACCATTCGGTCGAAAGAAAAATAGCAATCAAAACTAGTAACCATTTCCAATCAATCAAAGGAGATTTGGTAACAACATCTTTTTGAACGGCTTTGTATTCCTCATTATCCAACAATGTTTTTATCAGCGCATCGATTTCATTTGGGTAAAAATCCTTTCCTTTTGTTTGTGCTGCCAATTGCTTCAATTTTTGAACATCCGGATTTACAAACTGCTTTTCGATATCAAAATCCAGTATTTCAAAATGGCCTGAATATGATGTTTTGGAGTTTAGTTCTTTAACCGAGAAATTATAACTTCCCGCCAAAAGCCCGTCTAGATTCACTTTGTAGGTATTGTTTCCTTTCAAAAGGTCATAATTCTTGGTTTGTTTTGTTTTGATATTGGTTACATCAATCGTCAAGCGTGCCTTTTCATCAAAATCATAGTTCTTATTGAAATATTGAGCCGTGATTTCAATGGCTTCACCAGAGTTGTAAAAGCTTTCGTGATTGACAACCAATGATTTTTTGGCATTATTGGACGCCAAATATTGAATTATCTTATTGATGAAAACATCATATTTTTCAAAAGATTGATTGTTGATATGACTTTGCAAACTCCATTTCCAACTATTTTCCCCAAACAAATAAGCCGCTCTTTTCCCTTGATTCTCTGTAAAAGATAATAAAGGTGCTTTGGTATCTATATTTCTGATTTTGGCAGAAAGCAATATATTGACTTCTCCATTTGAGGTTATTGAACCATAATTATTCTGCAAAGGGGGGAAATTCTCAAAACCTAAATTATCAACCGCAAAAAGATTAAACTGAGAATCAAAACCAGCCAAATAATCTTCTTCCTGACTGCTCATTTTAAAAACAAAACTGTTTTGCTCTTGGTTCAAAAATGTAAAATCGGTTGCGGTTCCCGTTATGATAAAAGTATTTAAATTGGCTTTTTTATTCGCTTCAAAAACAGATTTGAAAGCCGTGGTTGGCTGATACAAAATAAGAACATTGTAATCCTCCAACGACTTTACGTCATTCGGTTTCAATAATACCACTTTATGTTGCAAATTGGATTCAATCGCTCTTTTTAAAACACCAATATCCGGGTGATTTATAGCCGAAACAATAGCAACGCTCGTTTTTTGGTCTATAACTTCAACCGCAAAATTCTTGATGTTATTGAAAGTATTTTTTTCGCTTTCTTTCGATTCAATTTTAGCTTTATAAACTTGCAGTCCCACTTTATTCGCAGGTAAAAGCACATTTACAATAGCCGTTTTCTTTGATGGAGAGAACGAAACGCTTTCCTTATGCAACACTTCATTACCTTGTGTAATACTAAAATTGGCTGTCACATTTTTATCCCCAGCATATTGCAAAAAAACTTCAACCGGAAATTTATTCTTCAAGAATGCATATCTGTTAACATTCAGCTGATTGATTTTTAAATCAAAAACTTTGGTCGTATCGCCCAAAACCACAGGATATACTTTATTGTTCTCATCAAAACTATAAACATAATCATTGCCCGAAGTTTGATTCCCGTCTGTTATGATTACGGTTGGATAAAAAGCATTTTTATAGATGCTCTTCAAGTTTTTGGCCACCAAATCCAAATTGGTTTGATTTCCTTTAAAAGTCATACTATCCGATTGTCGAAAATCAGTATCAAAAAGATAAGACTGCACTTCAAATTTTTCCTGAATGGCACTATTTGAAGTTAATTTTTTGGCCAATTCGGCTGCTTTATCTTTGGCATTCAAAAAAGAAATAGAGCTTGAATTATCAACCACTATAGGCAATGGCGTTTTGATAATTTCCAGTTTATTGGTTGTGATAATAGGATTTATCAAAAGCAACAAAATCGAAAAAATACTCAGAAAACGCAAAAAAGTCAAAAACAAATACACATTCGATTTGTTTTTGACTTTGTATAAATATTGAAAAAATGACAAGCAACCCGCTATTATTAAAGAAAGTAGAATTAATAGAATTGTGCTTGCTGTCATATTTTTGATTAAAATATTAAAAGATTTGAATATTTAATAATTGAAAAATTAACTGTCAAATATAATTTTTTAATCTTTAAATTTTTCAATCATTAAATTACTATGTTAGCATTCCACCGCAAACATTCAAAACTTGACCTGTAATATAACCACTCATATCAGAGGCCAAAAACAAACAAGCATTGGCAACATCTTCTGCAGAACCTCCACGTTTCAAAGGAATACCTTCTCTCCATCCTTTCACTACATCCTCGCTCAATTTTGCAGTCATTTCAGTTTCAATAAAACCTGGAGCAATCGCGTTACAACGAATGTTACGTGAACCTAATTCCAAAGCTACCGATTTAGTAAACCCAATTGCACCTGCTTTAGAAGCTGCATAATTCGTTTGACCTGCGTTACCAGAAACACCAACTACAGAACTAATATTGATAATAGAACCAGAACGTTGCTTCAAAAATGTTTTCTGAATCGCTTTAGTCATATTGAAAACCGATTTCAAGTTAACATCGATAACTTGGTCAAAATCAGCCTCAGACATTCTCATTAATAAATTATCTTTAGTGATTCCAGCGTTGTTTATCAAAATATCAACTGCACCAAAATCAGCCAAAACAGCATCAACTAAAGTTTGTGCTTCATTAAAATCAGCTGCATTAGATTTATATCCTTTGGCTTTAATTCCCAAAGCATTCAATTCGTTTTCCAAAGCTTGTGCAGATTCTACTGATGAGCTATAAGTAAAGGCAACATTCGCTCCGTTTTTAGCAAAAACTTCAGCAATTCCTTTTCCAATTCCACGACTTGCGCCAGTAATAATGGCCACTTTTCCTTCTAGTAATTTCATGTTCTAAAATTAGTTTATTTTTTATTAGGAGCTATTCCTGCTATCCGTTGCAATCTTTACTTTTTAAAAGAAAAAAGTAAAGGATTTCCACTTCTATCAGGGCTAGTTTACAAAGGTCAAATATATAATAAAATGCGGAATGAAAAAAATTACAATTTCAATTAACAAGACAAACGCATATGTATAAAAAACTACAGCAGATTACTTAGTCTTGAATTCAATTAAAAACTTTAACCTCTAATTCAACTGGGAAATCACTATAAAAATAACGGCGATCAAAGCCAGCAAAAGGCCTGTTATATTCAGCTTGGTTACTTTTTCCTTGAAAATAAAAATCCCCACAAGACTGCCAATCATAATAACCCCCATATTCATCCCGGCAAAAACGGTAGAAGGATTTTGGGCAAATGCCTGATGTGCCTTTAGATAAAACAGGATATTCCCAAAATTGAAAATCCCAACAAAACCTCCAAAAATGATACTCATGAAATCCATTTTAGTCTTTCTAAAAAGTATTTCATAGGCATTGAAAAGTATCATTATTACAAGTGCTATCGAGAAAAGAACAAATAATGAAGTGGTAAAAGGCAGTGTAGAAGTCAGTGCAATTTGCTTAAAAAGAAGATCTATCACTCCAAAACCAATCAATACGAATGTTGGATAAATCCATTTCTTCTCTTTGTTTTCGGTGGGTTTATCCAAAATAAGGATGATTGCAGGAAATCCAAACAAAAGAGCAGTCAATTTAAGTCCACTGAATTGCTCTCCAAAAAATAGCCAAGCTCCCAAAATGGAGATAATCAGTGATAATCGTTGGGCTACATCCGTCTTTACAATCCCCATATGTTTTATGGAAGTCG
>DATEOV010000649.1:0-2531 GCA_035273645.1 Flavobacterium sp.
GATTCTATTATTGGTTTCCAATGTAGGTCTTGCTTTTAACGTACACTATTGCGGAGGTGAAATCTCGTCGATTTCATTGAATTCGACTTTCCCATCACTGCAAAGTGAAAAAGGGTGTTGCGAAAAAAAGGTAGTCAGTAAAAAAGACAGCTGTTGCAAAGACAAAAAAATCGTCGTTCAGAAAAAATCAGATAATGGAATTGTTAAGTCTTTTTCTTTTCAATTTGATTATGTTTATGTTGTTTCAGAATTTCAGCCAGTTGTATTCGAAGCTATTCCTAGCTTTAAAAACAATCTCTCTCTTACTTATTATTGCGATGCCAATGCACCGCCACTTTTCAAGCTGTACAGCCAATACCTCCTTTACGATAAGTTGTAATGTTTAATTGGAGTTGAATCTTTATTTAAGACTCGACATTATTAATCATTATAATTTTAATCATGAAAACGAACATAACAATAGTTTTGTTGCTCTTGTTTGCTGCTTTTAATTCTTATTCGCAAGATACTTTGAAGGAAATAAAAGTGCAGTCCAAACGCAAGAGCCTGCAAAAATCATATACAGTTACCGGTAATACAACATTGGTAACTAAAAAAGAATTACTCAAAGCCGCCTGTTGCAATCTTGCCGAAAGTTTTGAAACCAACCCCTCAATAGATGTTAATTTTTCTGATGCATTAACAGGAACTAAGCAAATCAAGATGCTGGGTCTGACAAGTCCGTACTTGATGATGACTCAGGAAAATGTTCCTTCTGTTCGCGGTGCTTCTCAGGTTTACGGACTTTCTTTTACGCCTGGTCCTTGGATAGAAAGTATTCAGATTACCAAGGGAGCAGGGAGTGTTGTCAACGGTTTTGAAAGCATTTCGGGGCAAATTAATACTGAATTAATAAAGCCAATGTCGGAAGTTCCATTTTTGTTGAATGCTTATGGTTCTACCGATTCTCGTTTTGAGTTAAACGCCGATATTAATCAAAAGTTATCCGATAAATGGGCGACTAGTTTATTGCTTCATGGCAATATGAGAAATTCCGAAATGGATAAAAATGAGGATGGATTTCTTGATAATCCTTTGCAAAAACAATTCAATTTGCTCAATCGTTACCAATATTATAATGCAGAGACGGGTTGGGTTAGTTTTATTAATTTGCAGTATATGAATGATACTAAATTAATGGGGCAAACCAATTTTGATCCTGATACGGATAGAGGAACTACCAATTCTTGGGGCTCTGAAATTGACACCAAAAAGATCGACGTTTCTACAAAAATAGGTTATGTTTTTAAGGATATGCCGTATCAAAGTATTGGTTTTCAAAATGCATTTTCAAGCTATGATCAAGATTCCTATTTTGGGTTGAATGGTTACAATATCAAGCAAAACAGTTTTTATTCGAACTTGATTTTTAATTCGATTATTAATAATGAAAAAAACAAGTTTGCCACAGGTTTGAATTTCACCTATGATAGTTATAACGAGTTTGTTAATACCACAGATTACAGCAGAATTGACAATACAGTTGGAGCTTTCTTTGAATATACTTTTGATAATCAGGATGATTTTAGTTTGATTCTGGGAGGAAGGGTAGATTACGGAAATCGTTTGGGTGTTTTTGCGACTCCAAGAGTTCACATGAAATACAATCCTTGGGAGAAAGGGGTTTTGCGAGTTTCTGCAGGTAGAGGAAAACGTCCTGCCAATATTTTTGCCGAAAATCAGACCTTGTTTGCCAGTTCCAGAACTTTTGATGTTACAAATGCTGGAGGTAAATTATATGGATTGGACCCAGAAATTGCATGGAATTATGGTCTAAGTTTTATGCAAGGTTTCAAGTTGTTTAATCGAAATGGAGATGTTACAGCCGATTTTTACAGAACCAATTTTCAGAATCAAGTAGTGGTGGATATTATGCAAAGTCCGCAACAAGTGATTTTTCATAATTTGGATGGTGCTTCATTCGCAAACAGCTTTCAGTTGGAATTTAACTATGAATTGGCTAAGCATTTGGAATTGCGTTCTGCTTACAAATACTATGATATTAAAACCGATTATTTGTCTGGGAAGTATCAAAGACCATTGCAGGCGGCACATCGTTTCTTTGGAAATTTAGGGTATGAAACCCATATTAAAGACAAAGGGCAACAATGGAAATTTGACTTCACCTACAATTGGATTGGAGAGCAACAATTACCTTATACCGCTTCAAATCCTGTGGAATTTCAACTTCCAGAACATTCACCTGCTTATTCTTTGATGAATGCACAAATTACTCGAGTATTTTCTTCTACTTTTGAAGTGTATGCAGGAGGGGAGAATATTGGGAATTACACTCAAAATCCTGCTATAGTGGATGCTCAGAATCCTTTTGGACCTTATTTTGATGCAACTATTTTGTATGCACCCGTATTTGGACAGATGTATTATGCAGGTTTGAGATTTAAGATAAAATAAAGGCAATAACAATAATAATTTCAATAACAATATCAAAAATAATTTCAATAATATTATAAAATTTTAATACTAATAAC
>DATEOV010000650.1:0-3520 GCA_035273645.1 Flavobacterium sp.
GAAAGACAATTATTAAAAAGTTAATAATTAACTAGACATCCATTTTACTCAAAAAAAAATGATGCTGCGTTTCTGTAAAGAAAGCAGCATCGTTTTTTTGTTGTGTAACTCGCTTTTAATTTGTCTATTTATTTTTGATTATCATAAATAATATTTTGAACAAATCATTTTATTTTTAGTCCATAATAAATACAGTAAGACCTCTTGCACCATGAGCTCCTAAAACTAATGATTGTTCAATGTCCGCAGTTTTGGAAGGTCCCGCTATAAAAGTCCCAAAACCATATTCTTGATTTCCGATAAGTTCGTATGCTTGATGCATCGTTGCTACAATATCGTTCTTATTTACTACAATAGCCAAATATTGTGGAATAAACACCGAAATACGTTGTCCTAATATAGCATCCGTTACCCAAAGTGCGGAATTTTCGGCAACACCAAAATGTGCCTTAACCAAAGTCAATTCTACATTTTCTAACAAGTGTGGATCATCATTAAACCAATTCAATGTTGCTAATTCAGTTAACTCTGGAATAGTAGTAATCATTCGTTTTTCGGTTGGATAGTTTTTTTTGACAAAATCAATAATGCCATCATAATCCTTTACCTCTACGAAATGACCGCCGATACCTTGCAAAACATTTTTGTAGGTGTCTAGTATGTCAAAAACTTCTAACCCTAAAGTTTCTAAATCTGGCAATTCAGTTACTGAGGAAGGCTGGTTGAATTTTATTTTTTCTAAAATAGTGGCTCTGTTACTCATTGCAATTGTCTTTAGATTCTTTTGCGTTTTTCTTGTACCATTCTCTAAATGATTCCTCAGGAGGCGCAGGCATTTCTCTTTGTTTGTACCAAGGATTAAGACTGTTATTCACCACTGCAGGAATATTTTTCATCACAAATCTTCCGGTTTTTCCGGCTAAATTAAAAACCATAGGATTGGCCAGAACCGCTGCCATTCCTTTCATGGCGATAGTTTTGGTTGTAGGGGTATGTCCCTCTTTTACCAATACCTGACGCCATTTGTACAATTGGTCGTGAATATCAATTTTTACCGGACACACATTGGTACAGGAACCGCAGAGCGTACTTGCAAACGGCAAATCGGCATTTTTGCTCATATCCAAATTAGGTGCCAAAATGGAACCGATCGGTCCCGCAACCGCATTATGGTAGCTATGGCCGCCACTTCTTCTATATACTGGACAGGTATTCATGCAAGCACCACAACGGATACATTTCAACGAATTTCTAAAATCTTCTCTTCCTAGCTGGGTGCTTCTGCCATTATCCACAATCACAATATGCATTTCTTTTCCGTTTCTTGGTGTTTTGAAATGACTCGAGAAAGTGGTAATAGGTTGTCCAGTTGCACTTCTGGCTAACAATCTAAGGAAAACCCCTAAGTGTTTTCGTTGCGGGATGATTTTTTCAAAACCCATGCAGGCAATATGAACATCGGCTAGGTGTACGCCCATATCTGCATTTCCTTCATTGGTGCAAACCACAATTTCACCTGTTTCGGCAATAGCAAAATTTACTCCTGTTAAAGCCACTTTCCTGGTTAGAAAAGTATCTCTAAGATGCAATCGTGCAGCTTCCGTTAAATATTGTGGGTCATTATTTCCTTTTTCAGTTCCAAGATGCTCATGGAAAGTTTCACTTACATCTTCTTTTTTTAGGTGAATAGCAGGCAAAACGATATGGCTTGGCGGTTCTTTTCTAAGCTGAACAATTCGTTCTCCTAGATCTGAATCGATGACATCAATGCCTTTCTCCGACAAATATTCATTCAAATGACATTCTTCGGTAAGCATTGATTTAGACTTAACCATCTGCTTCACTCCATGTTTTTCAATAATCGAATGAACTATTTTGTTGTGCTCATCGGCATCAGCAGCCCAATGAACAATGACGCCATTTTTATTGGCATTCGATTCAAATTCAATTAAATAATCATGAATATTTGAAAGTACATTGTTTTTGATTTCTGAAGCCGTTTCTCGAAGTAATTCCCATTCTGGTATTTGAAAAGCGGCTTTATCTCGTTTTTCACGAACGAACCAAAGCGTTTGATCATGCCAATCTACTCTCTTGCCATCTTTATTAAAAATCGCCGCAACTTCGCTATGTTCTAAATTACTTTTCATAAGAAGAATTTAATATTTCTGCAATATGAATAATTTTAATGGGGCTTTTTTCTCTTTTCAAAATGCCTTCCAAATGCATTAAACAGGACATATCACCACCAGTTATGTATTCTACTTGATGGTTTTCATGGTCTTTGATACGGTCTTGTCCCATTTTTACGGAAATTGCCTCTTCTGTTACACAAAAGGTGCCCCCAAACCCACAACATTCATCTTTTCTACTCAATGAAACCAAATTTATCCCATGAATATTACTTAATAATTGAGCGGGTTTAGAAAAAAATGGAGCGTTCAATTCACTCATTTGCGAAAGCTTTAATCCTCTTTGCCCATGACAGCTTTGGTGTAAACCTACTTTATGAGGAAAATTTCCAGGAATCAATTCCACTTTTAAAATATCGGTAATGAATTCTGTTAATTCAAATACCCGTTTTCTCATTTGCGTTGCCAAAACTTCGTTTTTGTCATCGTGCAAATGCTCTTTTACATGCAAAACACAACTTCCAGAAGGACAAACGATATAGTCAAAATCAACAAAATTGGCAATGAAATTAGCATCGCATCCTTTAGTCAAATGTTCGTATCCACTATTTGCCATAGGTTGTCCACAACAAGTTTGTCCCATAGGAAAACTTACATCACATCCTAATTTTTGCAATAATTCGTACGTAGCAATGCCCACTTTGGGATAAAATTGGTCTACATAACACGGAATAAAAAGCCCTATTTTCATAATTAAAACAATAAAGGAACCAATTTTTTCATTCTGTAATTTTCTTTGAGAAATTGGGATGTAATTTGTTTATCAGAGATAACCATTGCGGCACCCAGCGCAGAGCCTAATGGCGAATGTGTGGATAAAACTTTAAACGAACTGAAATGGTGTGACATTAATTTCATGAACACATCATTATCGGTAAATCCCCCGTCAATAAATATTTTTTTTATTTTACTGTTACCGATAGCCTTATTGATTGTATCAACCTGCAATTCCATAAGTTCAATCATCAATTGATGATAAGCCTCCTCAAAAGTGTCAAAAGGTTCTAATTCTGTTTTTTGTGGTAGTCTTTGCAATGAAATACCTTCAAACTTAAAATAAACAGCGGGTTTTTTAATTAAGCCCAAATAAATTTCCTGATTGAATTCTACTTCGCGATGATACCCATATTCCTTTTTGTAATACTCACAAAGTTTCTCTACTTGTAAGCGATACTCATTTCCCATAAAAAATCTTGAAGCTTTTACTCGTTTTCCATCAATACGAAGATAGTTTAGGCAATTATCATTAATATCTTCTCTACTGAGACGTTCGGAATTAAAGGGATTCAAAGCAATACTCCAGGTTCCTGTTGAAAGTAATAAAAAGG
>DATEOV010000651.1:0-3253 GCA_035273645.1 Flavobacterium sp.
CGCACGCATTAGCCATACTTGGTTTTGTTCTCGTTTCTACACTTTATTTCTTTCCTGTATTGCAGGGAAAACAAATTTTCCAATCGGATATTGCCCAATACACGGGGATGGCCAAAGAACAAAATGATTTCAGAGCGACACATCATGAAGAGCCTTATTGGACAAACTCTGCTTTTGGAGGAATGCCTACTTATCAATTAGGAGCCAAATATCCTCACGATTATGTAGGTGCTATCGATGATGTATTGCGATTTTTACCGCGTCCGGCAGATTATCTATTTCTATATTTTCTTAGTTTTTACGTTTTGATGTTGGTACTGAAAGCAGACCCACTAAAAGCCTTTTTTGGTGCCTTAGCCTTTGGTTTTTCTACCTATTTGATTATTATTCTCGGAGTTGGGCATAACGCCAAAGCTCATGCGATTGCATATATGCCAATGGTTGTGGCCGGTTTTGTAATGGTTTTTCAACGAAAATATATTTTAGGTGGTTTGCTAACGATGTTTGCAGTGGCCTTGGAGGTAAATGCAAATCACTTTCAAATGACTTATTATTTATTGATATTGTTGCTGATTCTTTCGGGGTATTTTATTTATGAGGGAATCAAATCAAAAGAATATAAATCCTTGTTGTATTCACTAGGGACACTTATTGGTGCTGGAATTATTGCAATAGGAGCCAATGCAACTAATTTATTGGCAACTGTAGAATATGCAAATTTTAGTATCCGCGGAAAAAGCGACTTAAGTTTTAAGCCTGATGGCTCAAAAAGCACTACTGATGGCGCTATGACTCGTGAATATATTACGGAATATAGTTATGGTATTGCCGAAAGTTTTAACTTGATTGCTCCTCGATTATTTGGAGGTTCTAATAATGAAAAGGTTGGGACAGACAGTAGCATGTTTGAATTTATGATTTCACAAGGAGTACCAGAAGCGCAAGCCTCCGATTTTGTTTCGGCTATGCCAACGTATTGGGGTGATCAGCCTATCGTATCGGCACCTGCATATATAGGAGCAGTTGTTTTCTTTTTGGGAATTTTAGCTTTGTTTATCGATGAAAGAAAAATTAAATATGTATTTCTTGGCGGAGCATTCTTAACCTTAATTCTTTCTTGGGGGAAAAACTTCCCTGCATTGACCGATTTTTGTATTGATCATATTCCTATGTACAATAAGTTTAGAGCGGTATCGTCTATTCAAGTTATTTTGGAGTTGTGTTTCCCTGTTTTAGCCATTATGGGGTTACAATCCTTTTTTAAATTGGAAAAAGAAAAACAATTGAAACCATTGTTACAATCGGGAGCTGTAGGTTTAGGGCTGATTATTGTTTTGTTTTTGTCTAAAAGTTTATTCAGCTTTACAGGAGCCAGCGACAGTTATTTAATAGAAAGTTATGGTCCTAGTTTTGTCGATGCCCTTAAAGCCGATCGTAAATCATTATACAGTGCCGATTTATTGCGTTCTGGATTTTTTATTCTGATATCCGCTGGTACTTTGTGGTTGTTTATAAAAAATAGAATTGCCCAAAATACTGCTATTATCTTAGTTGGTTTATTTATGGTGTCTGATTTGTTTTTTGTGGATAAAAATTATGTATCGAACAAAGATTTTATCAATGCCAGAGAAGTAGAAATGCCATTTCAAGAAACTCCTACTGATGTTGAAATTCTAAAAGATCCAACAAATTACCGTGTATTTGATATACAGGGATTAATGCAAGCAAGAACATCTTATTTTCATAAAGCGATTGGAGGATATAGTGCTGTAAGACCTAAAAGAATGCAACAATTATTTGACTATCAAATTGCTAAAAATAATTTGGAAATACTTAATATGTTAAATGTTAAGTATGTGATTCAAACGGATAAAGATGGTAAAGAATATCCAATTATTAATCCGGATGCCAATGGGAATGCTTGGTTCGTAAGTAAAGTGGATTTCGTTAAAAATTCTGATGCTGAGATGAAAGCTTTAGATAAGTTTAATTCTAAAGAAGTGGCTGTTATCAACGTAAATGAGTTTTCGGAGATTAAAAATAAGGCTTTCGCCAAAGACAGCTCGGCTACTATAACCTTAGATTCGTACCAACCAAATAATTTAAAGTATACTTCAAACAATACCAAAGAAGGTTTAGCCGTTTTCTCTGAGATGTATTATGAAAAAGGTTGGAAAGCACTTGTTGATGGTAAAGAGACTTCAATCATGAGAGCTGATTATGCTCTGAGAGCTATAATGGTTCCAGCAGGAAAACATACTATTGAGTTCAAATTTGAGCCTCAAGTGGTGAAAACAGGAAGTGCAATCACACTTGTTAGTTGTATTGGAATGTTATTTCTCTTAGTTGGTGGATTGTACTTTGAGAAAAAGAATGGATTTAAGAGCTTGAATTAACTTCCCGATTATTGTCGGAATTGATTCTTGATTTAATTATTTAATACAAATCCTTATCATTTTGGATACAAAAAAAATCCTCATTATAACTTATTACTGGCCACCTGCAGGAGGACCTGGTGTTCAGCGTTGGCTTAAGTTTGTAAAATACTTGCCTGATTTTGATATTCAGCCAATTGTTTACATTCCTGAGAATCCAACTTATCCAATAGTTGATGCTAATTTGGAAAAAGAAGTTTCTGAGAAAGCAATTATTTTAAAGCATAAGATTTTTGAGCCTTACCAATTGGCTTCTGTTTTTTCTAAAAACAAAACTAAAAAAATTAGTTCGGGTATTATTCCAAACCAGAAGAAGCAAACTTTTTTGGATAAGACATTGTTATGGATTCGTGGTAATTTGTTTATTCCAGATGCTCGTGTTTTTTGGGTAAATCCATCGGTTGCCTATTTGGAAAAATACATAGCCGAAAATAATATAGATACCATAATTACTTCTGGACCACCACATAGTTTGCACTTGATCGGATTGGTTTTAAAACAGAAATTGAAAGTTACTTGGTTTGCCGATTTTCGAGATCCTTGGACAACTATTGGTTATCATAAATCTTTACGATTATCCACTACAGCGGAAAGAAAACACAAAGCACTTGAATATAGAGTTTTGAATACTGCCGATACTATTATTGTTACCAGTAAAACTACCAAAACGGAGTTTGAGGCAATAACAAGCAAGCCTATTACAGTTATTACCAACGGTTATGACACAGAGCCAGTGACAAAAAATGTTTTGGATAACAAATTTAGCTTGGCTCACATAGGTTCTTTTCTTTCGGAAAGAAATCCTGTTATATTATGGG
>DATEOV010000652.1:0-6901 GCA_035273645.1 Flavobacterium sp.
GAAATCAATAGAAAATTTGGAGGTACCGGATTAGGATTAACTATCGTAAAAAAACTGGTTCGTATCCTAGGAGGGCGGATAAGACTGAAAAGTATTGTTGGAGAAGGCTCAACTTTCTCCTTTGAATTGAATTTCAAAGTAGACAGCAAACCTATTCAAAATAAAGTTGTTACCAAAAACTACAATCCAGAAATCTTTAAAGACAAAAAAATATTAGTGGTTGAAGACAACAAAATCAACCAAATGATTACCCAAAAAATGTTGACAAACAAGGCAATGAAATGCACCATTTTGGACAATGGTGAAGAGGCTATTCAATTGCTAAAAAACAAGACATTCGACATGGTTTTAATGGATGTCCACTTATTGGGAATCAACGGAACTATTGCAACACAACAAATTAGAGAGTTTGACACCAAAACTCCTATACTTGCCCTAACAGCCATTTCATTAAATGAAAACAGGGAAATGTTACTTTCTTACGGTATGACAGATGTAATCACAAAACCATTTGTCGCAGAAGATTTTTATACCATCATCGCACAAAACATAGTCAATTCTTAATCCCTTACAATCAATTCCTTGATAAGCCTACGTAATTGAGGCTCTGCATTTTTTGCTGCTTCCAAAACCTCATCATGTGAAATAGTCAGTATACTTTCCTCATCGCCCATATCAGTGATAATAGAAACACCAAACGTTTCCAATTCCATATGACGAGCAACAATTACCTCTGGAACCGTTGACATCCCTACACAATCAGCACCTAAAATCTTAACCATTCTATATTCGGATAAGGTTTCAAATGTTGGCCCTTGCAATCCAAAATAAATTCCATCATGAACTTCAATACTTAACTCTTGCGCTATTTTTTTTGCCTTAGCAATCATTTCAACTGAATACGGTTGACTCATGTTCACAAACCTTGGACCAAAACGTTCATCATTTTTCCCTCGTAAAGGATGCTCAGGCATAAAATTGATATGATCTTTGATAATCACAATAGAACCCACTTTGTAATTAGGATTTACACCTCCAGAAGCATTTGAAACTATTAACTTTTTAATCCCCAAATACTTCATTACACGAACCGGAAAAGTCACTTCTTTCATGGAATATCCTTCGTAAAAATGAAAGCGCCCTTGCATGGCAACCACTTTTTTACTACCAATAGTCCCAAAAACCAATGCTCCTTTATGCCCTTGAACTGTCGAAATTGGAAAATTTGGAATTTCCTCATACGGCAATGTATATTCAATTATAATGTCATCCGTAAATCCACCCAATCCAGACCCTAAAATCACTCCAAATTCTGGAGAGAAATTTATTTTTCCCTTTATATAACTAACGGTTTCTTGTACTTTGTCCCACATAATTCAAAATATTTTTATCAAAATTATCACCATCTGAAAGAAACGAACTTTTTATAGGTAAAAAATAAAGCTGTTCACTCAAAATGCTTCCTTTCAAACGTACATAATCTTTTTCGGTTGTTACAATAATCATTTCTCCTGCTTTCTTCTTAATCTCTTCTAGTTCGCTTTCGCTAAAATGATGATGATCGGGAAAAGTCATGCATTCATCATTGTCTTTTTTCAAATGGGCAAAAAAGGATTCAGGCTTTGCTATACCAGCCAAAAGTATCTTGTCTATACTTTTCACTTCTGTAACTTTTATCGTTTTATCATTGGAATAAACGACATCATCATAGTCAATAAAGGTAAAGAACAAACTTTGATTTAGAGAAAGATTCAGTTGTTTTTTTATGGTATTTTGAGCATCAAAAGAAAGAGTTGAAGGACATTTTGTAACAATAACAATATTCGCTCTTTGAACTCCACTTCTACTCTCCCGTAAGTTCCCTGTAGGCAACATAAAATCATTACAATACAAATCTCCATAAGAAGTAAGCATAATATAGAATCCCGCTTTTACCTTTCGATGTTGAAAAGCATCATCCAATAAAATAATTTCTGGGGAATCCGAATTGGAAAGCAATTGCTCGATTCCATTCTTCCTATTAGCATCTACAGCCACCTGAATGTTCTTGAATTTTTGATAAAATTGAAATGGTTCATCACCCAATTCTAAAGCATTTGAATTTGAATTAGCCAAAACAAACCCTTCGGATTGCCTTTTATAACCTCTACTTAAAGTTGCCACTTTATATTTATCCGAAAGCAATCTAATTAAGTATTCTATTTGAGGAGTCTTTCCCGTCCCGCCCACACTTAAATTTCCTACTGCAATAACAGGCAAATCAAAAGAATAGGATTTTAAAATTCCTGTATCGAAAAGGAAATTTCGAATACTCGTAATAAAGCCATACATAATGGAAAATGGGAACAATATTTTTCGCAGTAAATTCATTTTACGAAAGTAAAACATTTTATGATAATGCAGAAAGTAATTACAAGTCTAAAACATTCTAACCAATCTGAAAGCCATTTGGAATAGACTTTGAAAAAACACATTTTTTATAAGAATTTTAAAACACTAATTAAAACACATAAAAAAAGGCTTTTTTGCCATGTTAATTTTTAATAAAAAATGGCACCCTCAATTAGGATAAATACAAATTAGCATATCGTTTTTTATCGTTTTCTGAAATCTGTTTATCAGGCATGAAATTCTACTAAAAACTACTTAATCAGTTCATTTATAATTCTATTTTTGTTAAAAAACAATGTTATTTAAATGATTTTAAACAAAAAAATAACACAATTGATACTATTAAACACAGCCCAAAAACCAAATTTGTTTAACCTGCAATTATCACATTATGAAAAAAAACTACTTTACTGTTTTTATCTTATTATTGTTTACTGGAACCATCCAAGCGCAAAAAGAAAAAATAAAAGAAGCTGAAAAAGAGATGAACAGCGGTAATTTACAGAATGCAATCGCTATCCTAAAAAGCATTGAATATCAAGTCTACAATTCTAAAGACGAAGAAAAAGCTCAATATTACTTCATACAAGGAAGCTCCTATTTAGGTCTAGCCAATAAAAAAACAGACGAAGGCAAAAACTTAGTTTTAGCAACAAAATCGTATAGAGAAACCATCAAAATAGAATCAGAGTCAGGAAAAAGAAGATATACTGGTCAAATCCAAAGTTCTTTTAAAAACATTAAAGAGAAATTAATAAAAATAGCAGCAAATGATTTTAAGGAAAAAAAATATATTGAAAGTGCTAACGAACGTTATGAAGCTTATTTAACTGATACAAAAGACACTATTAATTTATTCAATTCAGCATCAGCATTTGTAAATGGAAAAGATTACACTAACGCTCTTCTACATTATGAAACACTAAAAACTATTAACTTTTCCGGACTTGGCACCAATTATTTTGCAACAAACAGAATAACAAAAACTGAAGAAAATTTTTCAACGGAATATAATAGGGATTTGTCTATTCAAGCCGGTACCTATGAAAAACCCCGAACAGAAAAAAGAATTTCCAAAAGAGGCGAGATTTATAAAAACTTAGCTTTGCTTTATGTACAAAAAGGAGATCGAGAAAAAGCCAAAAAAGTAATTTCTGACGCAAGATTAAAAAATCCTGAAGACATTTCTTTGGCTTTGGCAGAAGCTGATCTATATATAGAAAACAAAGACTATGAGTCGTTTAAAAAAACAATAGAACCCATTTTGAAAAAAAATCAAAATGATGCCGATTTAGTTTATAATTTAGGAGTTCTCAGCGCTAAAGCCAAAAACACAACCGATGCTGAAAATTTTTATTTGAAAGCCATCACGCTTAATCCTAAATACATCAATGCTTATATAAATCTATCTTTTCTAAAACTGGATGAAGTTGAGACTATAAATGACGAGATGGATAAACTAGGTACATCTCCTGGAGAAATGAAAAAATATGAAACTTTAAAAGGAAAAAGAGACAACATTTATAAAAAAGCAATTCCTTATCTCCAAAAAGTAATTGAAATTAATCCCGAAGATGAAGATACTTCCAAAAGCCTTTTGAGCGTTTATAATGCATTAGAAATGACTGCTGAATATAAAGAACTAAAAGCAAAACTATACTAGGAGATAATTTTCATAATATTTGTATTTTATTAATCTGAGAAAAAAATTAATACTGTTAAGCATCAAAAAAAACATCATAGAAAATAACAAATAGGAGCAATATTTTTCGAAAGAAATTCATTTTTCGAAAATATAATATTTTATCTTTGAGCGGAAATTTTAAAAACAAACTAATAATAACTTTACAGATTAATTTCAAATAATTTGCGTTATTAGTTTATAAAGTTCAGATTAACAAATTCCCCGAAAAGATTAAAAAATGAGTACAATAAAAGAAATACTTTCTGTTCTTGAAGAAATGGCTCCATTGGCTTATGCCGAAGATTTTGACAATGTAGGTTTAATAATAGGAGATGAAAATGCTAAAGCAACAGGCGTTTTAGTTTGCCATGATGCTTTAGAAAATGTAATTGAAGAAGCTATTGCCAAAAAATGCAATTTGATTGTTTGTTTTCACCCTATTTTATTCAATGGAATAAAAAAAATCACCGGGAAAAATTATGTAGAAAGAGCCCTACTCAAAGCCATAAAAAATGACATTTCTATTTATGCTGTCCATACTGCATTAGACAATCACCCAGAAGGCGTGAATAAAATATTTTGTGACACTTTAGAACTGATAAACACTCAAATCTTAATCCCAAAACAAAATCACATCCGAAAATTAGTTACCTACACTATTAGAGACAATGCCGAAAAAGTTCGAAATGCTTTATTTGAAGCTGGAGCTGGAAGCATTGGTAATTATGACAAATGCAGTTTCAACTCCGAGGGTACTTTCACATACCAAGGAAACGAAAAAAGCGAACCAACCATTGGCGAAAGAGGCGTAATGTCTAGAGGAACCGAGGTTAAAATCGAAGTGGTTTATGCCAAGCATTTAGAAGCAAAAATCATAAAAGCATTAAGAGAAAATCATATTTACGAAGAAGTCGCCACTGAAATCTACAATATGAAAAACACTTTTAATCATATTGGTCTAGGAATGATAGGTGAACTGGAAGAACCAATGGATGAAAAGGATTTTCTTCAGTATGCAAAAGATAAAATGGGAGCCAACGGAATTCGTCATTCAGCCTTTACTGGAAAAAAAATAAAAAAAGTGGCAGTCTTGGGTGGTTCAGGAAGTTTTGCGATAAAAAATGCCATTCAAGCAGGTGCTGATGTTTTTTTGACAGCCGATTTGAAATATCACCAATATTACGAAGCCGAAAATCAACTTTTATTAGCCGATATTGGACATTTTGAAAGTGAACGCTATACAAAAGAGTATATTGTTGATTATCTTAGAAAAAAAATCCTTAATTTTGCAATCATTTTATCGGAAGAAAATACAAATCCAGTTAAGTACTTATAGAATATGGCGAATACGAAAGAATTAAGTGTTGAGGACAAGTTAAGAGCAATTTACGATTTACAGCTAATTGACTCTAGAATTGACGAAATCAGAAACGTTAGAGGAGAACTTCCTTTAGAAGTTGAGGATTTAGAAGATGAAGTTGCAGGTTTAAGCACTCGTTCAGAGAAATTGAAAGGGGAATTAGAAGTTATCGAAAACCTTATCAAAGAAAAAAAGAATGCAATTGACGAACACAAAGAAGCTGTCAAAAAATACACTAAACAACAAGAAAGCGTTCGTAATAACCGCGAATTCAATTCTTTGACTAAAGAAATCGAATTTCAAGAATTAGAAATTCAATTGGCCGAAAAGCAAATCAAAGAAATGAAAGCTTCTATTGAGCATAAAAAAGAAGTGATTTCTTCTTCAAAAGAGAGATTAGAATCTAAATCATCTCACTTGAAACATAAAAAATCAGAATTGGATGCTATCATGGCTGAAACTCAAAAAGAAGAAATCTTCTTGACTGAGAAATCTGCAGAGTATGAAGCATTAATTGAAGATCGTTTATTGGTAGCCTACAAAAGAATTAGAAGCAGCGTTCGTAACGGACTAGCAGTTGTTTCTATCGAAAGAGGCGCATCAGCAGGATCATTCTTTACAATTCCACCACAAACACAAGTAGAAATTGCTTCTAGAAAGAAAATCTTAATCGATGAGCACTCTGGAAGAATCTTAGTCGACAGTGTTCTGGCTGAAGAAGAAAGAGAGAAAATGGAACAATTGTTTTCTAAATTCTAAAAATATCTAAGCCTCGAAATTCGAGGCTTTTTTTATACCCCCTTATTTTGAGCCTAAAAAAAAGCATCCGATTTCTAACTGTCAAATCCGTTGGTCTTTACATCAACCTACTCAGTTTGATTCAACCCAAAAAGGCATTACAACTATCCTATGCCCTTTTTACAAATCCCAGAATTGGAAAAATATCCAATGACCAGCTTCCAGAAATTCTGCAAAACACCATAAAAGAAACGTTCCAACACAACGAACACCAATTCCAAACCTACACCTGGGAAGGAAATAACACCAAAATTCTTTTAGTTCACGGTTGGGAAAGCAATTCGGCTCGCTGGGAAAAAACCCTGCCCTATCTACAAAAATCAGGAAGTACCATCATAGCCATAGATGCACCCGCACACGGACAAAGCAGCGGCAAGGAGTTCAACGTACCACGCTATGCCGAGTTCATCAACAAAGCAGTCGAAAAATACAACCCAAGCATCATCATTGGTCACTCCATAGGTGGCGCGGCTTGTGTCTATCATCAATATTTGCACCCTGAAACCAGCATTGAAAAAATGGTGATTCTTGGAGCTCCTTCTGATTTAAAAACACTGATTGACAATTATATCCAAATGTTGAGCCTCAATCGAAAAATGTTCACCCTTTTGGAAAAACGTTATTTAGAAAATTTCAAATTAAAATTAGAGGATTTCTCCGGCGGTAAA
>DATEOV010000653.1:0-3149 GCA_035273645.1 Flavobacterium sp.
AAATTAGTTCATACTATTCGCTCTAAATTCAATGCAACTTTGATAACCACCAAAGAAACAATCCCCACAATCATAACCAATAACAGAAATAAAAAGCTATCTGTCTATGGTTTTGCCAGTGATCAATCTCCAAAAGAAAACAGTGCCCATCATTGGACAAAATTTATGGGCATCGAGGTACCAGTTCATACAGGCGCCGAAATGCTGGCTAAAAAATACAATATGAATGTTGTTTTTCTTAAAACAAAAAAAATAAAACGTGGCTTTTATGAAGCAACTTTGGAAGTACTTTCGGAAAATGCAAGTGAAATCCCCTGCTACGAATTAACGGATTTATTTTTAAAACGAGTAGAAGAACAAATCTACGAATCTCCAGAATATTACTTGTGGACCCACAAACGATGGAAACACAAAAGATAATTTTTTAAAACAAATCTGTCAAAAAAAATATTCACAAAGTACAAATTGTTCAGAAAAAATATTATTTATTTATATTTGCATTAAATTTTAATAGATGCAATATCTCATATATATTCTTTTCTATCCAATTATCTGGGTAATTTCGATGCTCCCTTTTCGATTATTATATATATTTTCTGATTTTGTTTATGTAATTGTATACCGAGTTATTCGATATCGTAAAATAACGGTTCGTAAAAACCTTATCTTAGCATTACCTCATTTATCCGATCAAGAACGATTGATTGTAGAAAAAAAATTCTACCATCACATGTGTGATATGTTCATTGAAATGATAAAAACAATGAATATTTCCAAAGAAGAAATTTGTAAAAGATTCGTTTTTAAAAATATTGAAGTTTATAAAGAACTTGAAAAACAAGGAAAAAGTGTAGCTATTATTTGCTCACATTATGCCAGTTATGAGTGGATTATATCGATGAATTATTATTCGGATTTTATGGCATATGGAATTTACAAACAAATAAAGAATCCTTATTTTGACAAATTAGTTCATACAATACGCTCTAAATTTAATGCCAAATTAATCACTACTAAACAGACGGTACCAACAATAATCAATAATAATAAAAATAATGTATTGGCTTTGTATGGTTTTGCCAGCGATCAATCCCCCAAGGCAAAAGGAGCAATGCATTGGTCAAAATTTATGGGAATTGAAGTTCCTGTTCATGTAGGTGCCGAAATGTTATCCAAAAGATACAATATGAATCTAGTCTATCTCAATACCAAAAAAGTATCACGAGGTCATTACGAAGCAACCCTAGAAATTCTTTCCGACAATCCTAAAGAGGTTCCAAACTTTGAACTCACTGATCAGTACTTAAAACTTTTGGAAAAACAAATCTACGAGGCCCCTGAATTCTATTTATGGACACATAAAAGATGGAAATACAGAAGATCTTAGATTGCAGAATTTAGATTTCAGATCATAAAAAAAACTCACCTTTTCAAGTTAATACTTCTGAAAAGGTGAGTTTTTAATTTTCATAATTACTTAGTTTCTTATGATCTTAGCTCCTATAAAGAAAACCAATCATGAACTAAAGTATCTTCAATTGCATGGGAGTTTTTGTGCAAAAACTCATTGGTGTCTTTATTGTAATCATAATCCAATGCCCAATTTTTATAATTATCGGCAAGGGATTTAATACTATTGCAAACATATTCGATTTCAGCCGTTGTGGTAGTCGGATGTATCGACATTCTAATCCAACCTGGCTTTCTGATTAAATCTCCCAAACTAATTTCATCAATTAATTTATTTGAAGCTTCTTGATCTACGTGTAATAAGAAATGCCCATAAGTCCCAGCACAACTACAACCACCACGAGTTTGGATTCCAAATTTATCATTCAATAATTTTACTCCTAAATTAAAATGTAGGTCCTCAATAAAAAATGAAATCACTCCCAATCGATTATGATGTTGTCCTGCAAGAATCTTGATATTTGGAATATTTCCCAATGAATCAAAAACATACTCCACAATTTCGTGTTCACGTTTGAGAATATTTTCAATTCCCATTTGCTCTTTCAATTGAATAGCCAATGCCGTTTTGATTACTTGAAGAAATCCTGGAGTACCACCGTCTTCTCTATCTTCTATATTGTCTATGTATTTATGTTCACCCCAAGGATTTGTCCAAGAAACGGTTCCTCCACCTGGGCAATCTGGGACCATATTGTGATACAATTTTTTATTAAAAACCAAAACCCCTGAAGTTCCCGGCCCACCTAAAAATTTGTGAGGTGAAAAGAAAATCGCGTCCAAATACGATTCTGAATCTTCAGGATGCATATCTATTTTCACATAAGGACCAGAACAAGCAAAATCCACAAAACATACCCCGTTATGCTGATGCATAAGTTTTGCGGCTTCGTGATAAGGAGTTTTAATCCCGGTAACATTAGAACAAGAAGTTATCGATGCAATTTTATAAGTTCTATCTTTGTATTTATCCAACAAAACGGCAAGATTATCAACGCTAAAAAGTCCTTCTTCACATGAAGGAATAACTTCAACATCTGCAATTGTTTCTAACCAGGAAGTTTGGTTGGAATGATGCTCCATGTGCGAAATAAAAACAATTGGTTTTTTTTCGGCTGGAATATTGATATAATCTTTTAGGTTCTCGGGAACTTTTAAACCCAATATACGTTGAAATTTATTTACGACACCTGTCATTCCGGTTCCGTCCGTTATCAAAACATCATCTGAATTGGCATTTACATGATTCTTAATTATGTTACGGGCATGATGGTACGACTTAGTCATTGCAGTTCCAGAAACGGTAGTTTCGGTATGGGTATTGGCAACAAAAGGTCCAAATTCATTCATCAATTTTTCTTCAATCGGACGATACAAACGACCACTGGCTGTCCAGTCAGTATAGATGATTTTTTGTTGGCCATAAGGCGATTCAAACCCTTGGTCAATTCCAATAATATTATCTCGAAATTGCTGAAAATATTGTTCTAGTTGAGTTGTAATTTTTGTTGAGACCATTTGAATTAAATTTGGTTTCAAATATATTGCTTTTTGATCGAATTCAAACTTCAAACATTACATTTTTAAAAATATAACAACCAAAAACAATAATTATCCTCAGATTAATCTTTAATATATTCATATTTCCGACAAAAATTCAATAAAAAAGCATTCAAATC
>DATEOV010000654.1:0-7494 GCA_035273645.1 Flavobacterium sp.
AATTTGAAGCTTACAAAGATGGATACGGACAATCACTTATTACAGGATATGCCAGAATTGATGGTTGGGCCGTGGGAATAGTTGCCAATCAAAGAAAAGTAGTAAAAACAACCAAAGGCGAAATGCAATTTGGCGGTGTGATATATTCGGATTCGGCAGATAAAGCAACCCGTTTTATTGCCAATTGCAATCAAAAGAAAATTCCATTGGTTTTTGTTCAGGACGTTACTGGTTTCATGGTTGGCTCAAAATCTGAACATGGCGGAATTATAAAAGACGGTGCCAAAATGGTGAACGCCGTTTCTAATTCAGTGGTGCCAAAATTCACGGTCGTAGTAGGAAACTCATATGGAGCAGGAAACTATGCCATGTGCGGTAAAGCATTTGACCCTCGATTAATTTTTGCTTGGCCAAGTGCAGAACTTGCTGTAATGGGCGGAACACAAGCTGCAAAAGTATTGGCACAAATTGAAGCTTCTTCTCTAAAAGGAAAAGGTGAGATAGTGGATGAAGCCAAAGAAGCTGAATTATTTGCCAAAATCAAAGCCCGTTATGACGAGCAAGTTTCTCCTTATTATGCTGCTGCACATTTGTGGACAGATGCTATTATCGACCCGTTGGAAACAAGAACTTGGATTTCTATGGGGATCGAAGCTGCTAACCACTCACCTATTGAAAAGAAATTTAATTTAGGTGTAATTCAGGTTTAATCGCAAACCAATTGATGCTTTTAAAAATTTTATAAAACTCCTGATTTATTGGGAGTTTTTTTTTGTAAAAGAATAGGAACTATCAAATTCATAATATGACACCCTAAATAAGTCTTACATCAAAAAAATCAACAATCAATTAGACTGTTTTATCTCCATGATTTTATTAATACTATAATTACATTATCGAATAGAAGAGATATCATCAATAAATATCACAAAAAATTACCTATATCTCATTAAATATTAGTAACTTAGTATAACTAATTTAAAACTTAAGGCATTATGAACAATGTAAAAACCTTAAATAAGTGGGCAAATGCACATACTTATTTACCTGTTGATTTATTACGAATGGCTCTTGGTGTATTTTTATTTATGAAAGGAGTCTATTTTTTTTCAAACACCCAATATTTAGTTGATTTATTAACACCAATAGACAAAATTGACAATATTGGAGGCGGTATGTTTCTAATTCATTATATAGCACCCGCACATTTAGTTGGCGGTATCTTAATTTTCTTTGGACTATTGACACGTTGGGCCATTATAACACAATTGCCCATTTTAATTTGTGCCATTATTATTAACTTTATGGGAAATATGCATCAACAAAATTTGCTATTAGCAATAGTAACACTGGCGATATGTATATTTTTTCTAATATATGGAAGCGGAAAAAATTCGGCGGACTACTTTTTTAAAATGCAAAAATGATCCGAGCCAAAATTTATAAAAAAAAAGAGAGGAATAACCATCCTCTCTTTTTGTTTAGTAACTATAGCTTTTATTTAGATAGCCATATTTTTGCTTTCTTCTCTCATTATTTTCCCAGTAGCAGTTTCTTTAAATTTAGGAATAAAAACGATTTCTTTTGGCTTTTCATATTTATCTAAAACATCAAATACAGAATGATCAATATCTATTGACAAACCCTCTACATAAAGAACAACTTTTTCTCCCAAAGTTTCGTCTGGCGCTCCATTCACAAAATAACGTCTTGGTATTAGAGTAGATAATTTACCTTCTACTTGCTCGGGCATAATTTTTATTCCGCCACTATTAATTACGTTATCAAAGCGTCCTAGCCAAACAAATTGCGTATCTGATATTAGTTTTACAATATCGTTGGTTACAATTTTTTCAATTCCAATATTTTTGGCCACAATTTCCAAACATTGATGCTCATTAACAGAAACTGTAACATTTGGCAAAGTAGTAAAAGCCTCCACTCCTACTTTCTTAGCAGCAATATGTGTAATTGTTTCAGTCATACCATATGTTTCATAAATCTCGATTGGCAGTTTAACCAATTCCTGTTCCAATGATTTATGAATTTTTACTCCACCGATTATTATCTTTTTAATATTCGATAATTTATCAATAGAATTCTTTGCTTGAAGCGGTACCATAGCAGCAAAATCATATTTCTCATCGTTGTGTTCCAAAGGATGGGAACTTGGCGGTACAAAATCCATATCTAAACCTAAGATAAACGAACGGACAAACATCATTTTGCCTGCAACATAATTGGCAGGCAAACAATGTAAAACTCTATTTCCAGGCTGAAGATCAAAAAAGTCTCCAGTAGCTATAGCTGATTGAATCATTGCATTTTTATCAATTCTAATGGATTTTGGATTTCCTGTCGTTCCAGAAGTATACATATCGATATAGGGTTTGTCATCAAACCAGTCCAATAAAAAATCACCAACCGACTGCTCAAAATCTTCCCCTTCTTTTATAAAACTATAGGCTATTCTACATAAATCTTCTTTTGTCAAATGAAATCCATTTAATTTAAAATGGTTGTGCACATTTTTGTATGTTACTGTATCCATAATGGTTGTTTTGATTTTTTGGGTATTAAATTTAGACTATTTTACAATAGTTCCCGTTAGCTTTTCTTTCCAACCAGACCAATTGTATTTTACTCCAAATATAATCAAAAGTAGAGGATAAATAACAACAACAGGGAAGATAATATCAAGTCCTGCCTCAGGTTCTGATACATCTTTAAAAATGGAATATGTTTGAAAAGCAGACCAATCTGAGGTTACCAATAATGCTCCAATTAAATTATTTGCAGCATGAAAGCCCAAAGCCAATTCCATTCCATCATCCATCAAAGTCATTATCCCTAACAGAAAACCTGTACCTATATAATAAACCATAATTATGTTCCCCATCTTGGTTACTTCAGGATTAAAAAGATGCATTAATCCAAAAATAATGGATGTCATCAATAGCGGAAACCATTTATTACCCCACAAATTGGCAAACCCCTGCATCAAATAACCTCGAAAAATTAATTCTTCAACACTGGTTTGAATTGGCACCAAAAGTGTCGCAATCGCAACCAAAATCAAGAAAGGAATAAGTTGAAAATTAGCTTTAAAATCAGCTGGATTCAAATAACAAATCAACAGAGTTGAAACTACAGTAAAAATTGACCAAACAAAAAAGGAGAAAAACACTCTTTTCCAATCCATTTTTTTTCTGGATGTAACAATAGAAAGAAACGCTTGTTTGTGCAAAAAACGGACAGCAAAATAAATTCCTCCTAAAGCAAACACAAATGAAATGAGCAATAAAAACAAATTCAAATTTGGCTCAAAAAAATTCATTAATTCTTGATCGGTGGTTGGATAAACTTTTCCTTGAAAAGACGTTTGAAACAATATCATTGCTAACATCGGCAATTGTCCTACAAAAGAAGCCCCAATTATAAACATTGAACCTAAGATATACTTCCAAAATTTATTATTTATGTCAATTCCTTGTTCTATAAACATTTGTTATTTTTTCTATAATTATACTTAAAATGGTTTTCAAATCTTATTTTTGCTCGAACTAAAGTAACTTTTTATTTTAGTATAAACCAAATCTCATCTACAAAAATGATACAAATATACCACAATCAACGTTGCGGAAAATCAAGAAATTGCTTACTTCTTTTGAAAGAATCATACAAAGAAATTGAAATCATCAATTATCTCAATACCCCACCAACCGCAACTGAATTGACTAAACTACTTGAAAAACTTAATTTAACACCAATTGAATTAGTACGTCAAAAAGAAGCTGTTTGGATAGAAAATTTCAAAGGAAAAACATTGACTGAAAATGAAATCATTCAGGCGATGGTCAAAAATCCTATTCTTATAGAACGACCAATAGTGGTTAATGGAAATAAAGCAATTATAGGCCGAGATTTGGAGAAGGTAATTCCATTCATATAGACATTAACATAACTTTAGGAAAATCATCTTTAAACCTTTTAAAGTTTTCTCTATCCAATGGAGAAATCTTATTTATTACTAATGAAAAAATTAAACCTCACTCTAGTCCTTTTCTTTTTGCTTTTTGGACTATCCAACTTTGCACAACAAGGCCCTCCAACATTTAGCAAAATCAAAGTAACTGGAAAAATTGTAGATAAAAAAAGCAACCAGCCTTTAGAATTTGCTACTATTACTTTAAAGAATCAAAAAAATCCAAAAGCCATTTCTGGTGGAATCACTAATAACAAAGGAGAATACGAGGCTGATGTTATCCCTGGTGTTTATGATATAACTATCGAATTTATTTCCTTTAAATCAATCGACATAAAAGGAAAAAATATAGCCGAAAAAACTTCATTAGGTACAATTGGACTTGAAGAAGATGCTTCACAATTGAACGAAGTAGTTATTCGTGCCGAAAAATCATCTGTTGAGATAAAACTGGACAAAAAAGTATACAACGTTGGTCAGGATATGATGGTAAAAGGCGGAACTGTAAGTGATGTTTTAGACAATGTTCCTTCTGTTTCTGTTGATACTGAAGGAAATGTAAGCTTAAGAGGAAGTGATAATATCCGAATTTTAATTGATGGAAGACCATCTTATGCCGTAAATATTGCAGAAGCTTTAAGACAACTTCCTGCTGATGCCATTGATAAAGTTGAAGTTATCACTAATCCATCAGCTCGATATGATGCTGAAGGTGGTTCTGGAATAATTAATATCATTCTTAAAAAAGGTAAAAATCAAGGTTTCAATGGAACTATTATAGCTTCAACAGGTATTCCTGAAACTTATGGTTTAAGTGCTAATGTAAATTATAAAACAGAAAAACTAAACTACTTCACTACTGCAGGTTACAATCACAGAACAAATCAAGGGGGCGGTAAAACTAATTCAGAATATTTCAATGAAGATGGTTCTATTAAAAACTTTTTAGATGAAGATCGCGAAACGGAGAGAACCAGAGACGGTTTTAATGGAAGAGCTGGTGTTGAATGGACAGTAGCACCAAATACTTATTGGACAAATGCCATCAATTACGAAAAAAATACTGGCGAAGATGAAGATCTAATCAACTACAACAACTATGATGCATCTCATATTTTTACAGGAACAACTTATCGCTTGAACAATGGAGACACTGGTAGTGAAAACGCCTCATATACTTCAAACTTAATTAAGAACTTCAACGACAAAGGACACAAACTTACCGTTGATGGTTCTATTTCAAGAAATACTGATGATAGCCAAAGTATTATTACTGGTTCTGACAATTATAACAACACCTTAAATAATCAAGTTCAAAAACAAGGACAAATACAGGCTGATTACGTACTACCGCTTGGAGAAGGAAGTCAGTTTGAAGCTGGATATAAGGGAAATTTCGGTGATTTAAACAATGAATATTATGTTCTTGACGATCAGGGAGTAAGAATAGATAATTTATCAAATACTTTAGAATATAAAGAAAACATCAATGCTCTTTATACACAGTATGGTTTCAAAAAAAATAAATTCTCTTATTTATTTGGGTTACGTTGGGAAGACTCCAATATTCATGTAAACTTATTAGACACAAACGATTTCAATACTAAAAAGTACAACAACTTTTTTCCGAGTGCATTTATCAGTTATCAAATTTCAGATCAAAGTAACTTCACTACAAGCTACAGCAAACGTTTAACAAGACCAAGAGGACGTTTCATGAACCCTGCTGTAAACTATTCTAGTAATGTTAATATTTTTCAAGGAAATCCAGACCTAGATCCTTCCTTAACTGACAAATTTGATGTTGGGTATATCAAACGTTGGGAAAAGGTAACATTTAATACATCTGCTTATTTTGAAAACACAAAAGATGTTTTCAGCTTTGTTAGATCTCCTACAGGTGATGAAGTAAATGGTATTCCAGTTATTAAAAGCCAACCGATTAACTTAGGAAAAGAACAAAAATTTGGTTTTGAGTTTACCTTAAATTATAACCCATACAAAATATGGAGAATAAACAGCAATTTCAATTTGTATAATGTAAAAACAACTGGAGAACACAGTTACACAGATACAAATGGCGATCTTATAATACAAAACCTTGACAACCAAGCTACAAATTGGTTCGCAAGAATTAACTCCAAACTAACATTACCATACAAAATTGATTGGCAATTGAATGCAACCTACAATGGTGAACAAAAAACAGCACAAGGCAAAAACCTAGATCAATTTGGAATGAATACGGCTTTCAGTAAAGATATAATGAAAGACAAAGCAACAATAGCATTCAACATTAGTGATATTTTCAACACGAGAAAAATGAGATCTTATACCTATCTTGAAAACCAAACATCTTATGGTGAAATGCAATTCCGTAAACGTCAATTCAATTTATCGTTCACCTACCGTTTCAACAAATCTAAAAACGATAAAGAAAAGAATGGACAACCTAAAAATGAAGGTGGTGGAGATGGAGATTTCCCAGGATAATCTTCAACCAGATATAATAAAAAAAGGATTCGTAATAACGAATCCTTTTTTATTTTAAAGTAAAAATAAGACTAAGCTTCTTCTTCTTTTTGTTTTGCTTTCTTTTCTTTATAAGCTTCCCAAGTTGCCCCACCTACCCAATAGGATACGAAACCAACAAGGAAAAACATTAACCAAAATCCCATTGTAAGGATGGTTAAGAAAAGTAAAAAGCCTAAATACTGATGAAATTCAAACATGTTTTCCGGAATTTTTGAATGTAGCGACAAATGTATAATTTAAATCTTTTAAAGCCAATAAAATCAGCAAAAACTATGAATATATTGTTAAATTATTTTTGGCTTCCAAAAATAGAAATGAAAGACAATAATTTAAATAATAAATATTCAAAATTCATACTCTTCTAAAATTCTTATTTAACCAACTCAACCCTCTTTCCTTTAGAAAAGAAAAACTCTTCATAATCAGCCTTACGTTATCAATATTTCAAACCTAGAACTGAATTTTAGATAAATATTATCAAATTATCATTTTTGAATATAAATTTCTCTATAATAGTTCAATTAATAATTATATTTGTTCAGCAATAAATGAAATTTTATGGAAGAATGTATCTCCGTTTTTGATATGCTGAAAATTGGCGTCGGGCCGTCAAGTTCTCATACCCTCGGGCCTTGGCGAGCAGCTGAACGTTTTTTAAACGAACTGAGAAGTGAATACGATATTAATGTGGTTACGAGAGTAAAAGTCGATTTATACGGCTCTCTTTCTCTTACCGGAAAAGGACACGCAACCGATTTGTCCATTATGCTTGGACTAAGCGGTCAGGATCCCGAGTACATCCCGATTCAAGATATTGACGGAATTATCAAATCAATTGAAGCCAAAAACGAAATCCATTTGGGAAACCAAATCACTATTCCTTTTTATATTCTACAGGACATTGTTTTCAATAAAAACTTTCTTCCTTTCCATGCTAATGGATTGACTTTTACGGCCTATTTTAATGATGAGAC